>NZ_AOME01000081.1 GCF_000336935.1 Halococcus salifodinae DSM 8989
ATCAACCTCCACTTCACTGGTGATCTCCACGCGCTCACATCGGCGCACAACCTCATCTCGACGATGCTCGACAACCACATCAAGCAGGGCAACGAGCGCGATATCGCGGTCAACTGGGTCGAGTGGCCCCGTGCGATCGACATGAACGACCGCGTGCTCCGCGAGACCGTGATCGGGCTCGGCGGCGACGTCACCGGCGTCCCCCGCGAGGACGGGTTCATCCTGACGGCGGCCTCCGAACTGATGGCCGTGCTCTGTCTCGCCGACGACCTCGAAGATCTCAAAGAGCGCGTCGCACGCATCGTCGTCGCCTACGACGAGGACGGCGATCCCGTGACCGCCGACGACATCGAGGCGACGGGCGCGGTCACCATCCTCCTGAAAGACGCTCTGAAGCCGAACATCGTCCAGACCATCGAGGGCACGCCGGCGTTCGTCCACGGAGGCCCCTTCGCCAACATCGCTCACGGGACGAACTCGCTGATCGCCGACGACGTCGCACGGAAGCTCTCCGACTACCTCATCACCGAGGCGGGCTTCGGCTCGGATCTCGGGGCCGAGAAGTTCATGAACGTGGTCTGTCGGTTCGGCGAGATGGAGCCCGCCGCGGTCACGCTCGTCGCCTCGATCCGCGCGCTGAAATACCACGGCAAGGACATGTGGCCCGCCGACCTCGACGAACTCGAAGCGACCGACGTCGAGGCCGTCCGGGGTGGGTTCGAAAACCTCGACACCCACATCGAGAATCTCCGGAAGTTCGGCATCCCGGTCGTGGTGGCGCTCAACCGGTTCCCGGGCGATGCCGACGAAGAGGTGCAGGCGGTCCTCGATCACTGCCGCGACGATCTCGGGATCGAAGCCGCCGAATCGACGGTGTTCGGCGAGGGCGGCGAGGGTGGCGCGGACCTCGCCCGGAAGCTCATCACCGAGATCGAGGAGGACGACGAGGAGTTCGAGTACCTCTACGACGTCGACGACTCGATCGAGGCAAAGATCGAGACGATCGCGACCGAAATTTATGGGGCAGAGTCGGTGACGTTCCAGAGCGGCGCGCAGGACGAC
>NZ_AOME01000082.1 GCF_000336935.1 Halococcus salifodinae DSM 8989
ACGGAGCTCTCGCCGACGCGATCGCTGCCGACCGGGACTGAACGTGATCGATAGCCTGGATTCCCGCTTTGCACCCTCGACCGATACCGACGAAAGGGGGCCACCAGTGCCGCTGTTCGTCGACACGAACGCGCTGTTCGCCTATTTTTACCGGCCATCGTCACAGCACGACGAGGTACGCACAGTGATCCGCGCGATCGGGGCGGGAGATCTGCCGTACAACCCGCTGTTGACGAACCAGTACGTCCTTGACGAGGTCGTGACGTTACTGCTCTCGCGGGCAGACACCCGAGCAGCACACGAGGCGCTCGGGAGCATCCTCGACGAACCGACGTTCGAGGTACTTGGCGTCGAGCCACAGCTCGTCGAGCGAGCGGTCGGACGGTTCCGCCGCTACGACGACCAAACGATCTCGCTTACCGACCACATGATCGCCGTTCAGGCCGACGAACGGGGCGTCGACCATCTGTTCACCTACGACGGTGACTTCCGAACCGTCGGGGTCACTGTCGTCCCTCGTGACGCCTGAGCGAAACCGACCTCGGCACGACATCACGAGATCGAGCGTTGCGAACGGTTCGTGGACGAACTCGATAGCCGGTGCCCTGGACCAGCGAGCGAATCGACCGATAGCTGACGAACAGCTACTCTTCCAGCCGGCCGTACCGCCACGACTCGGTGTCCGAGGTCTGGTTGAACGTGTAGAGGTGGAGGCCGTCGATGTCGTAGTGAGGATCGTCGGCGTAGGGCGCGAGCCCGTCGATGAGGTCGTCGGGGGTGTACTTCCCGCGCGAGCCGACGAGCTGGCGCACGAACCCGAGAATCCCTGTGGTCTTCTTCAGAAATCGCACCGAGTCGCCGACGCCGACCTTCTGGGAGATCTTCAGCAGTCGCTGGTACTTCATCACGCCAGGGATCCCGATCTCTACCGGGAGGTCGACGCCCCGATCACGAACCGCTTCGATCCACTCGACGACGGCGTCGGGATCGTAACAGAGCTGGGTCACGATGTAGGTCGCGTAGGGCGCTTTCTTTTTCATGGCCTCGGCGAGGGTCGCGTCGTCGAGGAACTCGTGTCCCTCGGGATACCCCGTAATTCCCACCTCGTCGAACTCGTAATCGAGGTCGTCGAGGGCGGCGAGGAGTTCGTACGCCGACGCGAACTCGCCGGCGGGTTCCTCGCGGTCGCCGCCGGGAACGAAGATGTCGGTGATCCCGGCATCGGTGAGGCGGCGCGCGATCTCTTCGAGATGGTCCTCGTCGCGGACGTAGCGCGCGGCGATGTGGGGACTGACCTCGAACCCACGCTCGGCGGCCTTCTCCGCCCACTCGATCGTCGCGTCGAGTCCGAGCTGCGGGGAGGTCGTGATGGCGATGGTCGCCCCGTCAGGGAGGTGGTCCATCTGGCCCTCGAAGCTGTCGAACGGCATCAGCTCGAACCGGAGGTCAGTGAGCAGATCGGTGGCCCCGTCCACGGTCGCGGCCGAACGCGCTACCGACATGGCTCGTTGGGCTCCCCACCAGTTTCGGCGGCGCTCGTTCCGCACGGCTGTCGTCCCGGCTCGAACGCGAACATTGCATATAGTTGTCGACACTGCGGACTTAGGTCTTGGCCGGCACAGCCTAACACGTATATACCGCCAGAAGAGTGCCGTGAGGATCGTTTGACACCGTATCTGGGGATGGCGGTGGGATCGCTGAGACTCGTTCGGGAGGGTCCATAGACGAGCGACACCAAGTGAGAACAGCCTCGACATCGATTTCTGATATAAACGTGGCCGATACTGGGGGCGAAAAGTGAATACCGCCGGGCCACACTGAGGGAGCGTTCATGAGTAACGCGAACACGTTGCCGAGCGAGGCAGGAACCGTCGTCATCGGGGCTGGTATCGTCGGCTGCAACACGGCGTATCACCTCGCTGACCTCGGCCGGGAGGACGTGCTCGTGGTCGATCGGGGGCCGCTCCCCACCACGGGTGGCTCGTCGACCCACGCACCGGGGATCATGTTCCAGACCGACGAGCCGAAGGTGCTCTCGAAGTTCGCGACGTACAGCCGCCGGCTCTACACCTCGCTCGAACGCGACGAGGACGAACCGGTCTACAACGAGACGGGCGGAATCGAGGTCGCGCGAAGCGACGAGCGGATGGATTACCTCCAGCGGCGGGTCGAATGGGCCGAGTCGTGGGGCGTGCCGGACCCACAGCTCCTGAGCCCCGAGGAGGTGAGCGAGAAGCTGCCGCAGGTCGATCCCGACGCCATCGAGGGCGGGTACTACTCGCCGACCGACGGCCAGGCGTCGGGCGTCCGGGCGTGTGCGGCGCTCGCCGAGGAAGCCGAAGAAATGGGTGCAGAGTTCGTCGGCCACACCGGAGTCGAGGACGTCGAGACCGACGGCGACGGCGTTCGGGCGATCGTGACCGAGAACGGCCGGGTCGAGTGCGACGAAGTCGTGGTGGCGACCAACATCTGGGCACGCCAGTTGAGCGAGAAGCTCGACATCCACCTCCCGATCGCGCCCGTCGAACACCAGTACACGATCACGGAGCCGCTCGCCGAACTCGAAGGATCGAGACAGGACGTCACCGACGACCCGGTGTACGAGAACTACAAGTCCGTCTCCGGCGACAAGAGCGAAGTCCTTCTCCAGGATCCCGATCGACCGATTCTCCGGGATCAGGACAACGCGATGTACTTCCGGACCCACGGCGATCGGTACGGGATCGGATCGTACAACCACGAGTCGATCGTGCCCGATCCCGCCGATCTGGGCGGCAACGAGGAAGGTGGCCACCAGGCGTCGGTCCACGACTTCACCGAATACCACCTGAACAACGCGACCCACCCCGACCGACAGGAGAAAGCGCCGCGAACGGCGAGCGACGAACTCCTCCCCGCCACGGAGGGTGCGAACCTCGATCACAAGTACAACGGGATGTACTCCGCGTCGCCGAACGGGCTCCCGGTTCTCGGACCGGTCCAGAAGTGTGACGGACTCTGGACCGCCGCAGCGATTTGGATCACCCACGCCGGCGGCGCGGGCAAGGCGCTCGCCGAGTGGATGGAGACCGGCGTTCCCCGCCTCCCCGACGGCCCGATCGACCTCCGGAACTGCAACGTCAACCGCTTCGCCCCCCACGAGGGAAGCTGGGACTTCGCGAAGGACCTCGGCGGCGAGGAGTACCGCAACCTCTACTCCATCATCCATCCCAAGTGGGTCTGGACCGAGCACCAGCGCGACATCCGGCGGACGCCGATGTACCACAGCCACGAAGAACGCGACGCCGAGCTGTGGGCCGAGGCCGGCTGGGAGGAGCCACACTGGTTCGACTCGAACGCGGATCTCCTCGCGGAGTACGGCGACCAGATTCCGGATCGTGAGGGCTGGGAGGGCAAATACTACTCGCCGATCGAGGGTGCGGAGGCGCTGAACGTCCGGGACGGCGTCGGGCTTCACGACATGACGTCGTTCAACAAGATGGAGCTCGTCGGGAGCAACGCCGACGAGTTCCTCCAGCATCTGTGTACGAACGACATGGATCTCGACGTTGGACAGATCCGGTACACCCTGATGTGCAACGAGGGCGGTGGCGTCCGCGCCGATGTCACTGTCACCCGGGTCGGCGAGGATCGCTACCTCCTCCTCACCACGGGGCGGGAGGTCGGCAGCAACCACCTCGCATGGGTCCGCAGCCAGGCTCCCGACGACATCGTAGTCAACGACGTGACCTCCAGCCTCGCGGCGATGGTCTGCACCGGCCCCGACGCCAGAAAGACCCTCTCAAAGGTGATCGACGCCGATCTCTCGGACGATGAGTTCCCGTTCTATTCGAGTCAGCAAACCTTTGTGAAAAACATCCCGGTGACCGCGCTCCGGCTGTCGTACGCCGGCGAACTCGGTTGGGAGCTGTACACACCCTCGGAGTACGGCGAACGGCTCTGGGAGCACGTCATGGAGGCAGGCGAGGAGTTCGATATCCGGCCCTACGGCAACGGCGCGCTCGACGCGCTCCGGATCGAGAAGGGCTTTCGACTGTGGGGCGAGGACCTCCACACCGAGCACGATCCCTACGAGGCAGGGCTCGGCTTTGCGGTCGATCTCGATACCGATTTCCTCGGGAAGGAGGCGGTCGAAGCCGCCGCGAACGGCGATATCGACCACGAAGTGGCCTGTCTCACGCTCGACGATCCCGAAAAGACGGTGCTCGCCGATCGGCCGGTGCTCCCGACCGACGGCGACGAGGCGATCGGGTACGTCCACGCCGCCGAGTACGGCTACAGCGTGGGGGCCTGCGTGATCTACACCTACCTTCCGCCCGAGTACGCCGAACCGGGTACGGACGTCGACGTGCGTTACGAGGGTGAGCGCTACGCGGCGACAGTCCGGGAAGAGCCGCTGCTGTGATCGCGGTGTCGGGCGTCCACTGAGGAGCGGTCGGGGGATCGTTTCGGCCACCCCCACAAGCTATACCGTGGCAGTCGTATCCGGTCCATGCGTCTAGTCCAAGTCCTCGTTCCGAAGGGAACACGGGAGGCGATCCTCGGGGAGCTCGACGAGGAGGGGGTCGATTACGCCGTGTGGGAGGAGACGGGTCGCGGGGAGTTCGAGGCGGTCGTCTCCTTTCCGATCCCGCGGAGTGGCGTCGAGCCCGTCCTCGATCGGTTGCGGGCCGCGGGCGTCGAGGAGGACGCCTACACGATCGTCCAATCGACCGAAACCGTAGTCTCCAGACGCATCGGCGCGCTGCGCGAGCGCTACACCGACTTGCGCATCTCGCGTGACGAACTCGTCGCGCGCGCCGCGGACCTCGCGCCCGAAACGTCGACGTACGCCGCCTTCCTCGTGTTGAGTACGGTGATCGCCGCGATGGGCCTGCTGCTTGACTCGGCCGCGACCATCATCGGCGCGATGGTGATCGCCCCGCTCATGGGGCCCGCGATCTCGGCCAGCGTCGGCACCGTCGTCGACGAGCCCGACCTTGCCCGCCGAGGGATCGTGCTTCAGGTCGGTGGTCTCGTACTGGCCGTAGCGTGTGCCGCCGTCCTCGGCACGATCCTCAAGACGACCGTGCTCGTTCCACCGGGGCTCGACATCACCGAAGTGCCACAGATCGCAGAACGGACACACCCGAACTTTCTGTCCCTCTTTCTCGCGCTCGGATCGGGCATCGCGGCCTCGATCAGCATCATCCGTGGAGCCGGATCGGCGCTCATCGGAGTGGCGATCGCGGTCGCGCTCGTGCCACCGGCGGCGACCGCCGGACTCGGCATCGCGTGGGGAGTGCCGTTGGTGTTCGTCACCGCGAGCACGCTCGTGCTCGTGAACCTGCTCGCGATCAACCTTTCGGCGCTCGTGATGCTCTGGCTGTCCGGTTACCGTCCGCAACGGCACTCACGGGTCGAGGGAGCGCGCTCCGCCCTTCTCAAGCGGTCAGCTCGACTGATCGGGGCGCTCCTCGTGCTCTCGGTCGTGCTCGGCTCGGTCACGTTCGCGTCGTTTCAGGTCGCGACGTTCGAACAGGAGACGAACGCCGAACTCGACGCGATGTTCGACGGTCCCGAGTACGAAGGCACGAGCCTCGTCGAGACGGGCGTCGAGTACGACGGGGTCGATTTCGTCCTCGGCAATCCGGCGGAAGTACGCGTCGTCGTTGGCCTCGACGAATCCGATCCCCCGCCGAATCTCGCCTCGATGATCGATACGCGTCTGACTCGGGCGACCAACGAACCAGTGAGTGTCCAAGTGGTCTACACCCTCTCACAGCAGTCCGAATAGGCACCACGATCCTCCCCACGCACCATCCGTTCTAGGCTAATCCGAGAATCGGGCTGATCGCTGAAGCGGTAGCTGTTAGGACCGGAAGATCCGGTGGGAGGATGGAATGAGCCTACCACCGGATTCGGTGATAGAAGAACGATTGGTGAAGACGTTTCCGAACACCCGGCTGCGCGAGCTTGCTCGCGCAACCGGGCTGATTCAGCGTGAGGGAGGGAAATTGAAAGCTGACGCCCTGTTCTGGTCGCTCGCTATCGGCTTTCTCACCGGTAACTACAGGACGCTCGAAGAGTTCCGCCAGGAGTACATCGAGACGTTCGGCGGCTCCCTCAGCTATCCCTCCTTTCACGATTGGTTCATGCCCGCTCTCTGTGAGTTCCTTCGAGAGGTCCTCAAGCACGCACTTGAGGACCTCGAACATGAAAACGATCGTCTTCAGGGACGGTTCGAGCAGTTCCGTGAGATTTTCATCGCGGATGCGACTGTCATTACGCTGTATCAGTCGTTGTTCGAGACGTTTCCTGGCTATGGCGACGACCACGCTGGAGCGAAGCTCCACGTGGTCGAAGCCGTCAGTAGCGGCCTTCCGGCTGAATTCAATATCACTGACGCGCGGACGCATGAGTTCACAGAACTTTCCACTGGTCCATGGGTAGAGAACGCGTTGCTGCTGTTCGATCAGGCCTACTTCGATTACCGTACGATGGACTTGATCGATGCCAACGGCGGCTGGTTCCTCACGCGACTCAAACCCAACGCAAACCCGGAGATCACCGCTGAGTTCAGAGAATGGCGTGGTAACGCCATCTCTCTGGAAGGAGAGCAGGTACAGGACATCCTCGACGATCTTCACCGCGACGTCATCGACGTCGACGGTGAAGTTGAGTTCAAGCGACGCATCTACAAGGGCACGCGGAGCCGTGCCGTTGAAACGTTTCGTGTCGTCGGTGTCTGGAACGACGAGGAAGATCGGTACCACCTCTACATCACGAATCTTCCCACAGAGGACTACAACGCGCCTGATATCGCGAAGCTCTATCAGGCGAGATGGGAAGTGGAGCTTCTATTCCGGGAGCTGAAGACCACGTACGGACTTGACGAGATCAACTCGGGAAAACCGGAGGTTGTGGAAGCGTTGATCCTGATCGGGCTGCTCTCGCTCGTGGTAAGCCGTACGCTCCGCGAGTTCTTCATCGAGATCGTCGAGGAAAACCGCAGCGACGACGACGCTGCGGCGTCGTCGCTGCTGCCTCGGGAACGATGGGCGAAGGCGTTCGGCCGTCGAAGTGATCGGATCCTCCGCCGAGTCGCGTCGCGACTCGGCTACGAACCGCCGAGCTTGATCGAATCGCTGATGAACGATGCATTGGACCCGAACGCTCACCGCACCTTGTTGCTCGACGAGGTGCAGCACGGACAGTTCGACGCTGACCTCGCGTAATCCGGTGTGATCGGCCCGGATTCGCGCGACTCCCCAGCTACAGCACTCGCGTTCATCAAGAATTTCGGAGCGCTCACCGTCGTGAGCGCTCCTGAACATGCACTGACCCCGTGATCGTCGCCAGCGAACGGTAACGTTCTCTTGCTGGAGGCAGACTTCAGACCAATTCGTCCGGTCACGTCAGGATTAGCCTAGAACGGATGCCCCACGCACCAGCACGACACGAGAACCGTCGCCAAAGCGAAACGGGTGACCGTTTCAGGCGACGATGTCGTCGGCGGCGAACGCCTCGCGGAGGTTCTCCTCGTCCTCGGCCGAGAGGTTCGTCCGGAGCACGGTCGGGTTGTACGAGTCTATCTCCTCGATGATGCGGTCTGTCTGGGCGTCGACCACGAGCAAGAAGAGTGCGGAGTGGCCGGGCTCGATGGTCTCACCGACCTCCTTGATGAACTCGTCGTCCACGCCGATGTCGGCGAATCGACCCGAGAGCGCGCCGGTGACCGCACCGACGGCCATCCCGAGGATCGGCGCGAAGAAGATGAGGCCGATCAGCAGTCCCCAGAAGCTGCCGCCGAGCGCGCCCGCGCCGACGAGGCTCTGGGCCTGCTTGACTTTCGGCTTGCCGTCACCCTCCCGGACGACGACTGCCGCGTCGCCGAGCGTGATGAGCTCCTGTTTCTGGAGTTCGTTCAGTTTGTCCCTGACGTTCAGTGCGCCGTCTTCGTTGTCGAAGGCGAGTACGATCAGTTCGTTCATGCGATCCAAACACACGAACGCGTTTCGACGGTTTAACAGTATCTACGGTGATGTATATACTCGGCTTGGCAAGATCGTCTAAATCAGCGAAATAGGTATAATCTGGCCAGAGATGCTGTGTTCGTTTTATCGAAAGAGCTCTCTCAAATCAAGCTGGTATAGAAACCAGATCGTTCATTTAGTGGAGTATATGTCTTGGAGACTGTAAGAAAGAAACTCGCGAAAGAGGACCACGAGAACTCACACACCAGTTCATGGAGTTGCTCCCGTCGCTCCGCTCGCGGGAGCGACGGGGGCACCTCTTCGGTGATTTCGAGCAGCGTTTCCACGAGATACGCTTCCTTGGCGTGATCGAGGCGGACGCTCAGTCCGCCTCGTTCTTCCCAAAACGGCACGTTCGCTCGCTCAGCAAACGTTACCAGCGTCCATGCCAGAAACACCAGCTGGATGTAGCGCTCGATCGCCTGTTTCCGCTCCAGTTGGTACTGCTTGAAGCCGAACTTCGCGTTCGATTCCTCGTGGACCGTCTCGATGTTCCACCTGTGCTCGACGAGTTCGAGGATCTCGGCCGCCGACCGGCCGAGATCCGTACTCAAGTAGTGCCGAGTTGTGTCGTCCGTCTTGCTTGCAACGATCTTTACTGGGCCGACGTCTTCGATTTTGACGACCTCGCTTGCGATGTCGTAGGTTTTCTCTTTTCCACGGACGGTGATCGTCGTCGACTCGTATTCCAGCGTCGACGCCCTCGCGTCGACGCGTTGGGTCCAGACGACATCCTGTAAAGAGACGTGTTTGTCGGATTTGAGCCGACAGACGACGTCATGGCCCTGATCTTGGATAGCGACAACTCTCTCGTCGCCGTAGTACGCGGAGTCAAAAACGACGGTGAGAGCCGCTCCAGCCGGCAGCTGGAGCGGCGTGACGATATCCTCGACGGCGATCTCGGTCTTTTTCTTGAACGGCTCGTCGAAATCCGGCGCAAGGTCCTCTGGAACGTACATCCGCGCCAGATAGGGAACGTAGACGTCACCGACCTGGAGACAGGAAGTGACGAGCTTGTTGCCCAGTTCCGTCTCCGCAGCGACGGGATTGTACAACCGGGCGACGCCATCGGTGGCGTCGCCGGTTTTCTCGGCGAACGTATCGTCGATGTGGAGGAGGACGTCGTCATCAGCACCGACCTGGAGCTGATCGAAGGGCTCTGTTGAATCGCCGTAAGGCGGTGGAATTCACTGTGTGACGGAGCGTTTGATGTTGTAGACGACACACATCAGGGTGATCTCTCG
>NZ_AOME01000083.1 GCF_000336935.1 Halococcus salifodinae DSM 8989
CTGTTCACACAGCGCTGTGGCAAGGTTCACGGGGACTGCGTTCCCGATTTGCTTGGTGGTCTCGGTCTTGTTGCCGGCGATCTCGTAGTCTTCGGGGAAGCTCATCGCCGCCGCGAGTTCGCGCGGTTGGAGCATCCGAAAGCGAATGTCCAGCCCCCACGGGAAGGCTTCAGGACAGATCAACGCGAATCTGTCTTTCGTGGTGATAGTCGGTATCGGGTCTGCGACCGACTGTGCCCCGCCGTTGCCGTAATACTCGACGAGGAACGGCTGGGCGAGATACGGGTCTGAACCGGTTGCTGTCACCGTTGGTAGTGGCTCTGCGATGTCGTGTGTTCGTGGTGTCTGCCCTTCACGCTCGCTGTAGTACGGGACGAGATATGGCGTCACCAAGTGGCCATCGTGATTTTTTGCCGTCACCGTATGCAGCGGTCGCTCGTCCGGTTCGTAGGTAGCGTTGCTGTGGAGGCCACGGTATGCGCCGTTGCGTGGCAGAATAAACGAGCGTGCGCGGGGCTCGACCATGCTGATCGCTCCCCGCGTTGCGATGGTTGGGACGGGTGCCTCGCTGACGTTCTTCGGCCGTGCATGGGACTGCTGGCCGAGCAGGTACGGACTACAGAGGCTGAACTGCTGGCTGTCGACTGTGGGTGTATCGACTGACGTAGTTCCTTCCTCTCCCGTTGGGATTCCGGAATATTTCACGAGGAACGGGTCAGAGTGCCGCCCGACGGCAGTCTCCAGCGTACCGGGCTCGGTGATCTCGACAGCGTTTTCCTGTAGTGCCTCGACATCGGCTTTACCTAGTTCTGCGACGGCGTTCGCGAACGGCTCGATAGCATCGTCACTATGCCGGCGGATACCCTCCGCGATTCGCTGCATCGTATTCTGGACGAGCGGGCGATCACGGCCCCAGATGCTCTCGCCGCGCTCGGACCAGTCGATGATCTCCGCTGCTGGCCGCCACGGTTCTGTTCCGGGTGTCTCCCCGTTCTCGCTGTGGGTCGGGTCGGGCCA
>NZ_AOME01000084.1 GCF_000336935.1 Halococcus salifodinae DSM 8989
AATGGGGCGCGAATAGAAAACGTTTGTCCCACGAATATGCCGTCTACTATCATGTTTAGCAGAAATCCTCATACACCCACCAGACAATATCCCCGACGGCTGTCAGAAATTCCGTGCAAGGCTTAGAGGCTCAGCAGAATAACAGGCGGTGGCCGAGTTGTCGATTTTCTTGCCAATTTCACGTGAGGTGCGGTCTTCGCAAATTGAATTACATCTCCTGTTTTTGCTTCTAAACAGTCTCGCCTGGATCTGCAAGTCTAAGTATC
>NZ_AOME01000085.1 GCF_000336935.1 Halococcus salifodinae DSM 8989
AATTTCACGTGAGGTGCGGTCTTCGCAAATTGAATTACATCTCCTGTTTTTGCTTCTAAACAGTCTCGCCTGGATCTGCAAGTCTAAGTATCACTACAGAGAATTCCCGTCATGGACAAATCAACCGTACCGGAGGCGTGTAATATCACACGAACGGGTTCTGCGGTGATTCGCCTATGACACGAGATGACGACTGTTTCCACGAGAACCGATTCAAGACGCTCGCCGTCGGGGCAGCTGAGAACNTATCACACGAACGGGTTCTGCGGTGATTCGCCTATGACACGAGATGACGACTGTTTCCACGAGAACCGATTCAAGACGCTCGCCGTCGGGGCAGCTGAGAACACGACGCGTCCCAGCGAGAGGGGAACAAGCGACGTCATCCCCCCGATTCACCTCTCGAGCACCTTCGAGTGGGGAAGCGGGGACGATACCAACGAACACGACTACTCGCGCGAGAGCAACCCGACGCGGGCGGCACTCGAAGAGCAGTTAGCTCGCCTCGAAGGCGGTGAGCACGGACTGGCGTTCGCCTCCGGAATGGCCGCCATCTCGACGACGATGCTGTCGCTGGTCCCGCCAGGAGGTCACCTCGTCTCGTCGGACTCCCTCTATAGCGGGACCGAGAAATTGCTCACGAAGTTTGTCGCCAATCACCTCGGCGTCGATGTCGAGTTCGTCGACGCCCGCAAGCCTGAAAATATCGGCACAGCGGTCGATTCGGAAACCGACCTGATCTGGGTAGAAACACCGACGAACCCGCTGATACGACTGTGCGACATCCGCTCGATAGCCGACATCGCCCACGACCACGGCGTCCCATTCGGGGTCGACAGCACCTTCGCGAGCCCGTACTTCCAAGCGCCACTCGAACTGGGTGCCGACATTGCCGTCCACAGCACCACGAAATACCTCAACGGCCACTCCGACTCGCTCGGCGGTGTCGTCGTCACCGACAACGACGAGATCTTCGAGAATCTGGCGTTTTCTCAGCGGGTTGGGCTCGGAAACATGCTCTCCCCGTTCGATTGCTACCTCGTCGCACGAGGTATCAAGACGCTACCGGCACGGATGGAACACCATCAGGAGAACGCGATGGCGGTCGCTCGCCTCCTTGAGGCCCACGACCGGGTCGCCCGCGTCTACTATCCAGGCCTGGAGAGTCACCCGCAACACGAGCTCGCGGCCGAACAGATGTCGGGATACAGCGGGATGCTTTCCGTCGAGTTCGACGGCACGCTTGTTGAACTCGAGGCGTTCATCAACGGCCTCGAACTATTCACCCCAGGAGCCAGCCTCGGTGGCGTAGAGAGTCTCATCGAGGTGCCTTCTCTGATGATTCCTGACGAGCTCAACCACAGCTCTGCCACCGCGGAGATTCCTGAAACGTTGGTCCGAATTTCGGTCGGCATCGAAGACGGTGACGACCTCTGTGAGGACCTTCAGGCGGCACTGCCGTAGGCGAGCGTTCTCCTTTCGTCCTTCGTCCCCACCGTCCCGCAAGCTGGTCGACTGTATCCGGTCGTGGTAACTGCAACCAGGTGTATGAACCGTTTCCAATCAAAAGAATCCAGATTATTCGAGCGGCTCGATGGCATCTCCGGGGCGAATCATGCCATCTTCAAGAATGTCTGCTCGGAGACCTCCTCGGTGAGTGAGTGCCTGCAATACACCATCTTGAGTAATGCGCTGAAGGTGACTACACNCCATCTTCAAGAATGTCTGCTCGGAGACCTCCTCGGTGAGTGAGTGCCTGCAATACACCATCTTGAGTAATGCGCTGAAGGTGACTACACGGTTCACACAACCGATTGCCTCGGCAGATAGCGTCACCGACTCGGAACTGTTGTCCAACGAGATGGTTGAGTGCGACATCACGAGTTTCGATGTTCCGTCGGTGTTCTCCGGGTGCGAGTTCGATTTCCGCTTCACGTTCGATTGCTGTAACAGCCTCCTGCTCGATCAACGTGAGGTCGTATCCATCGTGGCGTTGCTCATCTGAGTCCCACTTGACGAAGGTCCCTGTCTCGATCTCGCTAAAGTACCGATCACCTCGTAGCCCCTTTCCGGCGATCGCTTCGACATCGACCTGTTCTTCCATCTGAGCTTCGGCTTCATGTGCGATAAACGCCCGTTCAACGGTGCCAGACCCGGTCATGCGTGCTATACCATTTGACAGAGATATAAACAGCCGGAAGTACGACCCTGCGAATGACCGATACGCGCCCTGTATCTTGCACGCCAATTTTAGCAGATAGCCAATCTGTGATATTGGAAGAGTGCGAAAATTTCGGCCAAACCCTATAGCTTATGGCTGGAGTGACCCGAACGCGGGCAAAAGACCTACGCTTGTGTAGCCACCACGCACAAACGGGAGACTCATGATAGTTGGGAATGCT
>NZ_AOME01000086.1 GCF_000336935.1 Halococcus salifodinae DSM 8989
GTGACGGCCTATCTGCCGACTTAGAGGTCACAGACATCAGGCCGTCACTACCGGCTCACGCCGGTTTTAAATAGTCGAAACGCCACAGCAGTCTGGTGCCCCTGATTGCTATATGAATACCCGGTGTTTTGGAGGGTGGGTCAGGAAGGAGTACCTTTTGGACAGATGATTAGAACGTCAGAAGATGGAATATGAGTGCGCTGAAGCTCTTCCCATGTTTTAACTGGCTTTCCTGATTGCGGGACTGTAGATGGTAGATAACTTCAGCGAGAAGGTCGATTTCATCTGGTCGGTCGCCGATCTTCTCCGCGGAGATTACAAACAATCGGAGTATCAGAAGGTTATTCTCCCTCTGACGGTGCTCCGTCGGCTCGATTGCGTCACCGAACCCACCAAGGAGGCGGTCATTCAGGAGGCCGCGGATCTCGATGAGCGCGGTATCGAGAACGTGGGTCCCGTCCTCGAAAACGTCTCGGGCGCGCCCGTTTACAACACGAGCGAGCATACCTTCGACACGCTAACGAACGCCCCCGAAAACCTCGCAGAGAACCTCCAACACTACGTTCGACAGTTCGATCCCGAGACCGAAGAAATCATAGAGAAATTCGAATTTGATCACCAGATAGAACGTCTCGACGAGGCTGACCTGCTCTACAAGGTCGTGACCTCGTTCGCTGAGATCGACCTCCATCCCGAGAGGGTGCCCAACGAGGAAATGGGCTACATCTACGAGGAACTCATCCGCAAGTTCTCGGAACTCTCGAACGAGACAGCAGGTGAGCACTTCACTCCACGAGAAGTCATCGAGTTGATGGTCAATCTCCTCTTTACCGAGGACGACAACGCACTCAGACAGCCTGGTGCGGTGCGAACGCTGTACGATCCAGCCTGTGGGACGGGCGGGATGTTGAGCGTCGCTGAGGAGCACCTCAACGCGTTGAACGACCAAGCACACCTCGAACTATTTGGTCAGGAGCTCAATCCCGAGTCTTACGCAGTGTGTAACTCAGATATGATCATCCGTGGTCACGATCCCGACCACATCGTTCACGGTAACTCGTTTACCGAGGACGGGTTTAGAAGCGATACATTCGATTACCTACTCTCGAATCCACCGTTCGGGGTCTCTTGGAAGAAAGTGAAAGAGCAGGTTGAACGCGAACACGATGAGCAGGGGTTCGACGGGCGCTTTGGCGCGGGCACGCCGCGCATCAACGATGGCTCGATGCTATTCCTTCAGCATATGGTGAGCAAGATGAAGCCCGAATCGAAGGGTGGCTCCCGCCTCGCCATCGTGTTCAACGGGTCGCCGCTGTTCAACGGCGGCCCCAACAGCGGCGAGTCGGCCATCCGGCGGTGGATCATCGAGAACGATTGGTTGGAGGCGATCATCGGCCTGCCCGAGAACCTCTTTTACAACACCGGGATTCGGACCTACATCTGGGTGCTCTCGAACCGCAAGCCCACAGAGCGCGAGGGAAAGGTCCAGCTCATCGACGCCCGCGAGCTGTACGACGAGATGGACGAGAGCCTCGGCGACAAGCGCCACTACCTCACCGGCGATCAGATCGACGAGATCGCGAGTCTGTTCGGGGACCTGGAGGCCAACGGCCGCTCGAAGATCGTGGACAACGCCGAGTTCGGCTACCGGCGTATCGTCATCGACCAGCCGCTTCGGCTGAGCTTCCGAGCCTCCGCCGAGCGGATCGACTCGCTCCACGACGAGCGCGCGTTCACGAACCGCGACGAGGAGACACAGGAGCGAGTCAAGGAAGCGCTCTCGGGCCTGGATTCCGAGAAGACTTGGATGGACAGAGAGGAGTTCTTAGACGAGGCCGAGTTGCAGTTGAACATGGCCGGCCTCGACCTGCGCAACAGCGTCTACAACGCGATCGAGCGCGCGCTCGGTGAACAGAACCCTGAGGCCGAAATCTGCCGGAAATCGAACGGCGACCCCGAACACGACACCGACCGCCGCGAGAAAGAGCGCGTCCCGCTCGGCACGGACCCACGCGAGTATTTCGAGCGCGAGGTCGCGCCGTACTTAGAGAACGCGTGGATAAACGAGAGCAGCAAGTACCACGACGACCAGGACGGCGAACTGGGGACTGTCGGCTACGAAATCAACTTCAATCGGTACTTCTACGAGTACGAGCCGCCCCGATCGCTGGAGGAGATCGACGCGGATATTCGAGAGTTGGAGGGCGAGATCAGTGAGATGCTCCAGCAAGTCGCAAAATGAGTCGGACCAGCGAAGAGGCCTCCATAGAAAAAATCCCCACCTCGTTCCCGACGACACGCCTCAAATTCGGGGTGGAGCGCCGAACGGACAAGTTCGACACCGTTCCCGAGGAGGTTCCACGGGTCAGCCTGGATATGGTCGAATCGTGGACGGGAAACGTCGTCGAGAACAGCGAGGAAGACGCAGAAGCTTCGGCTGGTCTGGTCAGGTTCCACGCTGGAGACGTTTGTTTCAGCAAACTACGACCATACCTCGCAAAGGCGTTCGAGGCCGAGCACTTCGGCGCTGCGTCTCCAGAATTTCTGGTCTTTCGGCCCACGCAGTTTGACGCTCGCTTTCTTCGCTACCTGCTCCTCTCTCGGGAGTTCATCGAACGAGTGGACGCCTCGACCTACGGCGCGAAGATGCCGCGTGCATCGTGGAACTTCATCGGCGACATGTTGGTTCCGTGCCCGAACGAACGAGTCCAAGAGGAGGTTGCGGATTTCCTCGACCACCGCACCGCCCGCATCGACGCGCTTGTAGCGAAACAGAAGCGTCTCCTTGACTTGTTCAGAGAAAGACGGAATTCGATAGTTAGTACAGCGGTATGCAGGGGAGTCAAGTCAGAACGTTCGCTCAAACCATCCGGGATTGACGGAGTCGGGAATATTCCTGGAAACTGGGACACACGGAAACTGAAATGGCTTCTGAAAAAATCTCCAAAAAACGGCATCTCCCCACCGATAGCATCCGAGTCTGAAGGCATCCCTACGTTCTCTATTTCAACAGTCGGGAATGGGGAGGTATCCGTAATGGATGATTTGAAATATGCGGATGTTTCTGAAGAAAAGGCTCGAAACTACTCGATCAACGAGGGAGATGTTCTGATGATCCGTGGAAATGGTAACCCTGAATTAGTGGGGAAATGCGGGATTGTAACACCTCCTGTACCCGAAGATTGTATTTATCCAGATATCCTGATAAGTATCAAATTCCGCCCGCAGTTGTCGGCGAAATTCTTCGTTTACTTGCTCAATTCTCCACCCATACGCCCCCAAATAGAGGTAGGGGCGAAAACATCTACAGGACTTTGGAAAATATCCCAGAACACAATTTCAAATATACGTGTTCCGTGTCCGCCTGTCGAGGAGCAACAGGAAATTGTTGAATCCATAGATTCTGCGAGTAGTGAACTGGACCACCTCACACAGAAAACGCAACGGTCGATCGACCTCCTCGAGGAAAAACGCCAAGCGCTCATCACGGCCGCAGTCACGGGCCAGATTGATGTTACCGAGGAACGTGGTGAAACCCACGCCACTCACAGATGAGCAAAATCTACGACGAGGAGTCCTTCGGAGACGCCATCGAAGTCCACCTCTGCGAGCACGGCGGCTACACGACGCTGCCGAGCGACGAGTTCGACGCCGAGCGCGGGTTCTTCCCCGATACCGTCGTCTCGTTCGTCGAGGAGACCCAACCCAAGAAGTGGTCCGAACTCGAAACTCGCCTCGGCGGCGACACGCGCGGTGAGTTCCTCGCCCAACTCGACAGCGCGCTCGATCGGCTTGATCAAGGAACCCTCGAAGTGCTCCGCCACGGGTTCAAGATTGCTGGCGTCCGTATTCGACTCGCGTACTTCCAGCCCGAGACGGGGTTCAATCCCGACCTTCGGGAGCGCTACGCGGCCAACCGGCTCACCGTCACGCGGGAACTCCCCTACTCCACGTCTCAGCCGAAGCAACGCCTCGATCTCTGTCTGTCGGTGAACGGGCTGCCCGTCGCCACCGCCGAGCTGAAGAACCCCTGGACGGATCAGACTGTGGAAGACGCGAAGGCCCAGTACGAGCACTCGCGCGATCCCACGGAACCGGTCCTCACGTTCAAGCGTGGCGCGCTAGTGCATTTTGCTATCGATCCGAACGAGGTGGCCTACACCACCGAACTCGACGGCGAGGGGACGCATTTCCTCCCTTTCAACCGGGGCCACAACCGCGGCGCAGGCAACCCACCCACCGATCACGGCCACCGCACCAACTATCTCTGGGAAGAAGTCTGGGAACAGGATAGCTGGCTCGATATCATCCAGCGATTCATTCACCTCGATGTCGAGGAGATTCGGGAGAACGGCCGGGTCATCGATACCGAGGAGACGATGATCTTCCCGCGATACCACCAGCTCGATTGCGTGCGAAAGCTCACCGATGCCGCCCGAACGGAGGGTGCGGGCGAGGATTACCTCGTCCAGCACTCGACAGGCAGTGGCAAGAGCAAATCGATCGGGTGGCTCGCCCATCGATTCGTCTCGCTCCACGACGCAAACGAGGAACCCGTATTCGATTCGGTCGTGGTGGTTACCGATCGTACAGTGTTGGACGACCAACTTCAGGACACCATCTACGACATCGATCACCAGAGCGGTGTGGTCCACGGCGTTGAGGGCGAGAATCGCTCGAAATCCGACGAGCTTGCGGAGTACCTCGAAAAAGGCAAGGACATCGTCATCACGACACTCCAGACCTTCCCCTACGTCGTTGAGCACGTCGCGTCGCTGCCCGAGCGCAACTATGCCGTTATCGTTGATGAGGCCCACTCCAGTCAGACCGGCGAGATGGCGAAGGAAATGAAGGAGCTTCTCTCCGGCGTCGACGTCGAGGAGAGCGACGATTGGGAGACACTCCTCGCAAAGAGCGCCGAGGCCCGCGGCAGCCAGGAGAACCTATCCTTTTTCGCGTTCACGGCCACCCCTAAAGGGAAGACACTAGAATCGTTCGGTACTCCTCCCGAAGATGGCGAGAAGCCCGAACCGTTCCACGTCTACTCGATGCGCCAGGCCATCGAGGAAGGGTTCATTCTCGACGTGCTCCAGAACTACACGACCTACAAGACATACTACAATCTTGTTAAGGAGTCTGAAGAAGACCCCCAACTACCCGAAAAAGAAGCCAGAGGCGCAATTGCTCGCTTTCTGAAACTCCACCCACACAATATAGCCCAAAAAGTCGAGATCATCGTCGAGCACTACCGTAGCAACACCCGCAGCAAGATCGGCGGCAGGGCGAAGGCGATGGTCGTCACAGACTCCCGGAAGGCAGCTGTCCGATATAAGCGCAAGATCGACGAGTATCTCTTGGAGGAGGGCTACGACGACTTGGAAGCGTTTGTAGCGTTCAGCGGGACCGTCGAGGACAATGGCGGCGAGTACACCGAGAAGGGGATGAACGACGGCCTCAAGCAGTCCGAACTCCCGAGCACGTTCGCCTCCGCGAATGACGGGGTACTAGTTGTCGCCGAGAAATACCAAACGGGTTTCGACGAACCGCTGCTTCATACAATGTATGTGGACAAGAAGCTCTCGGGCGTCCAAGCCGTCCAGACGCTCTCGCGGCTGAATCGAACGGCTCCAGGAAAGGACGATACGTTCGTCCTTGATTTTGTCAACGATCACGAGCAGATCAAAGACGCGTTCGAGCCGTTCTACGAGCGGACGACTGTCGAGGAAACCACCGATCCGCAGCATATCTACCAATTGGCAACCGAGCTGCGCGCATTTCAAGTATTCTCTGAAGAGGACGTCAACCGCTTCGCTGAGGCGTTCTTTGCTCAACAGAACTCTGGTCCCGAACAGGCTCACGCCGAGCTTTCGCAGTACACCCAGAGTCCACGCGACGAGTTCATCACACTCCCAGTAGAACGGCAGGATGAGTTCCGTTCGCAACTTCGTTCGTTCATTCGCCTGTATAAATTTCAGTCACAGATTGTCAACTACACAGATACCGATTTAGAGAAGCTCTACACGTTCGGTCATTTTCTCTACAACGAGCTTCCCCGAGATCCGCAGGATGCCCGCGTGGAGTTTGAAGACGAACTCGCGCTCCAGTATTACCGCATCGAGAAGTCTAACGAAGGCCAGATCGGACTTGATGGGACGAGCAGTGAGGTGTCCGTTCCAACCGAGACAGGGACGCGAACGGAGGAGGAGGATGAAGTTGAACTCTCGACGCTCGTGGAGCGGATTAACGAGCAGCTCGGTACGGACTTCACGTCTGCGGACGAGCTCTTCCTTCAGCAGGTCAAAGAAGAGGCGCTCAACGATGACCAACTCCAACAGTCGGCACGAGTGAACACACAAGAGAACTTTGCTTATACGTTTGATGAAAGGCTCACTGAACTGTTTATCGACAGACGAAATCAAAACGAGGACCTGTTTACTGAGTACATCAACGACAACGAGTTACAGGAGGTAATAACTGGACTCCTTCGCCAAAAGGTATATGAGGCCAGTCAAGAACCTGCCGAATCATAATTGAAAGTTCTAGTTCTCTCGACAAAAGCTTTCGAGCATCGGTTGTAGTTCCTGGGTGCGGCCTGTAGAGAATCACCTGCTTCTATACAGGGTGTAGAGAATGCGCATTCGCTTATTTCGGTTGGCTCTGTCAACGAGCCAGCGGTCGGAAAGTTAGTCTGCTGACGTGGCCAGAAACTATAGTTTCTGGGCAGACTGCCCAGAAGTGGGGTTACTTTAAGTCAAACGCACCCCTGCCCGAAACTGTCCGCTCGAATGGTGAGAATTTGATTAGCATAGCGGAATAGCAGTGATATTTTCTGTCCTCCACTCTATGAAATCATAATTCCTGAAACGCGCAGTCGGTCCTCTCGTCAGCAATCAGTTGCATAAATTATAGATAACGGAAGACAGCGCAGTGCTGCCGCTCACCAATCTGCTTTCAGCGCTGTGAACTCTCGACTACCCGATTCCCGTTTGCTGTCGTTTCGCTACTGTCAGAACATCGTTCGCTGTTACCTGCGGGGACGACGAACTCCCTTCAAAGAGCAATAGCCGAACAAGTAGGTCAACCAACCGCCAGATCGAGTACAACAGGCACGCGAACGCGAAATAGAAAAACCGGAGGCTGAATCGTTTCGAGGTGGTATCGGCCATGAATGCCTTGATTTTCTTGTAACCGTTCTCGATCTCTTGTCGCCGACGATACCACCGAACAAACCGCGTGACCGTGTGTATCTGCTCGATCTCGTCGGATGGACCGCTGGCAGTGCCGTGTCCCGAGATATCTGGATGGTTGGTTTGGAATACGACAAAACCCGTCCCGTCACCCGTCTCATCCTCCGTCTCTATTTCCTCTTCTCCTCGGAGTTCGCGGAGAAAGTGCCCGAGTGGGGAGGCGGTCTCGTCCAAATCTGCTTCATTGATACCAAGTTCCTCACGCATCTCTCGCCGATAGTCCGGTCGATCAGCATCTTCTTCATCCGCGTCCTCGTCATCATCGTTCTCCGCGGACGAGGGGAGGAACAGGTTCTTCCGGTTCGGACCGTCTTCGACGGGCTGCTCCACGATGCGGACGGTCTCGTCATCGCACTTCATCTGCTCAATCGTCTCCTTTTCGCCGCTGTACTTCCGTTTCGGATTCAAATAGTGAACACTGCGTTCTTCGCAGGCGGCTTTGACCCCATCGCCATCGAATTCGCGGTCCATCAACACCAACTCGATGGGAACGAACTCTTGGGCAGAATCGAGCAGGTCGGCGACGATCTCCGCTCGGCTATCACCGCGGGTGATTGGCATCGCATCGAGTACCAGCGGCATCTCGGTATTGACGATTTGTACCGTGGCCCACTGGTAAGCATAGTCCTCGTTGGACTCTTTCGTGCCGATAATCTCGTCCTCGTGGTCCGTTCGATCCCCGGTAAACGGTGTATCTTCCGTTATGTCAATAGCGACCATCACTGGCCGGGTGATGTCAGCCTCACGCTGGGCCTCGCAGATGATTCGACCGACAGCCTGCCGGTACATCGAGCGGATGTCCGATATTGGCAGTTGACGTAGGGAGTGGCGATGGACGTGTCCAAGTGGAGTCTCTTCCCGCGTCGAATCGACGAGGAAGCTCCGTGCGCCCTCGGTAACGGCCATCCCGTCGCGGAGACCGGTATATGTCTGGAGTTCCCAGAAGGCGTTCTCGTGAATCGACCAGTTCTCGGCGCGGTCAAGTGAAAACTCGGGAAAGACCAGCCGCTTCGCGTGCTTGGTGACATCACGGGTTCTCTCGACAATGCCCTCACGAGTGGGCGGAGTCGAATCGGGCGAGTCATCCGCCTCGTCATCAGGCGTGGTCGCTCGTTGAGAGCGGTCGGGAACCGGAACATCGTGTTTGCGCGCGGCGTTGGCGATTTCGTCGGCAGATCGGCGAATAGCGTCGCGGAGATCGGCACTGAACCGCTGGTTCCATGTCCGCCAGAGAGTCGATTGCACCGGCAGCGAGTCGAGTCCGATGTCGCGCCGGAGCGCTGGATTCGCTTCCAGATACGCATGGAGCGCGCTTTCGTGCTGCCAGCCATGAAGCTCCTTGATGATGAAGGCGAGAAACAGCGGCAGCATCGAATAGCCCTGCCCGCCAAACGGATCATGAGCGGGGAGATCAAAATACGCAAATCGACCGGGATAGAGTATCTCTTCGAGGTCATCGTGGTCATCGTGTTTGAACCAGCCCTGCGCGACGGTGGCGACATCGTAGACCCAGCCGTCAGGATCATCAGCTTCATAGAATGGATCATCACCCAGCGAGCACGGATAGGGACGTGAACTCTTGAAGATGTAGAATTCGGCTTTCTGCCGTGATTCGATCGTCGCCGTCATTGTTCAACGAGTCGTGGGGAATAGTGTTCGATACCGTCTCCGGGACCAACTGTGAGTCGGCCGTTCCCATCCGTGCCGGTCACTTCGGCCAAGACTGTACACGCATCGGTTCGGATGTGTCGCTGTTTCATTGCTCTGCTCGTGGTTCAGGTGCAGGTCGTTCGCCCCGATCACCAATCGGGAGAAGGTCTTTCTCGCCAGCATCGACCTTCGCGCGTTCGACCCGCCACTGATCGTTGTCAAACGGGATGTCGTAATTCGCCTCGGCTCGTTCGAGGATACTCCGAATCTTCGATTCTGGGATGTCAAAGAACGCAGCGGTAGCCTTCTTCTCCCGGCCTTTGCGGACCTCGCGGATAAAATTCTGGACGCGGACGTACTGTTCGGGGAGCTGCTGGAGGAAGCCGTCTTCGACCGTGTAGCCGAACGGGGGCCGACCGACACGCTTGCCGTCGGCGATGGCAGCGTCGATACCTTCTTGAACGCGCGAGCGGATCATCTTCCGCTCGGCGTCGGCGAACACCATCATCATGTTGAGCATCATCTCGGCCATCCAATCGTCCTCGCCGACTGTCCCGATGGGTTGGTTCACGAGGTCGATATCGACGCCCTTCTCACGGAGGTCTTCGATGAATCCAGCGAGATCGGCAAATGACCGACCGAGGCGGTCGAGTTCATGGGCGACCACCACATCGTGCTCTGCAACGTGCTCGCGGAGGCGCTGGTACTCCCGGCGCGAGGTCGAGGCCCCGCTTTCCCCGAGGTCGCAGTACCACTCGATCTCATGATTTTGTTCGGGGCCGGTGTACTTCTCACGGATCGCGTGCATTTGGCGATCCTCGTTCTGGTCGTCGGTTGAGACGCGGACGTAGGCGGCGATTTGCATGGTGAGTTCGGACACCTAACGACACCGGCGGATAGTATATAAAGAACGGTGGTTTTCTGGCCGGTATCGAAAACCATTGTTTTCCTGTGCAGAATGACCGTCAATCGACTGGTGAGATGGTGACTGTGCATGACGAATCTAGCCACCCGACCTCATCCGTGAGTGGGATTGGATCGGTATCTTGATTTGATCAAGCCGTGTGAAAACGGGTACCTGTCTCTGAAGATGAGCTGGCCCTCCCTCGCTCATAAAGAATTCGACGAGCTGATTCGATCGAGAGGCGTGTGGTTGTTCGGTGCCGTACTACTGATCGGCTACTACTTGAGCCTGAACCCTTCCGCCACGGTGGTCAAAGCAGCAGTAGGATCGAACGTCACCATCGGTGCGTTCCAAGGCCCAGTAGGCTTTCTCGTCCCGATCGCTGCTTTCGTTCTCTCGTACCGTTCAATCATCGGCGAACGCGAGTCCGGCAGCATCAAGTTCGTCGCTGGGATGCCACAGAGCCGATCCGTTGTCGTGCTCGGGAAGGCTCTCGGACGGTGGGCCGCACTTAGCGTGTGCGTGTTCGGCGTCTTCGTCGTCGGTGCGGTCATCGGCGCGACGAGGTACGGACTATTCTCGCCTCTCAAGCTCCTGTTATTCTTCCTTGCCTCGGCGCTCTACGTTCTCGTAAACGTCTCTATCGCGACGGCACTCTCGGCAGCTACTGTACGGAGTCGACGGGCCCTCGCCACGCTCGTGGCGTGTTACTTCCTGCTCGTACTTTTCTGGAGTGGCACAGTAAGCGGCCAAATCTACACGCTACTAACCGGCGTTGATGTACCAGCGTATAACCCCCCTGCATCCACGGGACTGTTCCTCTGGCGACGGCTCTCACCGATTTCGAGCTACTACGTCCTTACCAATGCGATTTTAGGAATTGCAAACGCCGACGCACTGTACAACTTCGTTGTGATCCAACTCGCTCCCACCCAATCGATCAACCACACCTTCGTCGTACGGCAAGTGTTCGACCGGCCTGTACCATTCTATCTCGCCAAGTGGTTCTCGATGGTGATCCTCGCAGCGTGGGTCGTCGGATCACTGTTCCTTGGAGCGGTCCGCTTCGAACGGGCCGATCTCGCCAGTGGCCCAGCAAACAGCCGCTCAAAGATACAAACATGGATCGGGGGTCGTTTCGAGTGGTTGCCGTCGATGAACGTTTTGCGAACGGCACGCCAGCGGCTCGGGATACCGAGATCGGTTCCCGACCAGTCACGTTCGCATGGATCGGAACACTCGTCAGTCGACAATGGACGTCGCGAACGGTTCACGCGGTGGCTCCCCCTCGCACGGAAGGAGTTGGCGGCCACGCTTCGGTATCGTTCGCTGTGGGTTTTCGCCGTTCTCCTCTTGGTGGGGGCGTACCTGACGAGTACGCCACCGGAATACGCCGTTGCCGCACTCGGTGGGGATGTCTCGATCGCCGCGTTTCAGATCCCGATTTGGCTCTTTCTTCCGTTCATCGCAGCCATCGTCTCGTATCGGTCGCTGAGCGCCGAGCAAGAGTCAGGGAGCATCAAGTTCGTTGCTGGGATGCCCCAGAGTCGTGGGGACGTCATCGTAGCGAAGATCGTCGGACGAACGGCCGCGGTCGGCGTGTTCGTTCTCGGTTCGATGTGCGTTTTCATCCTCGTGAGGACGTCCACATACGGTTTCGTCTCGCCTGTGACGTTCGTGCTGTTCGCGTTCGTCTCGCTTTGCTACATCGCTGTGAACATCTCGTTGGCAACGGGTATTTCGGCGGCGATGAACCGAAGCGTACGGGCCGCAACGGCTGTCTTCGGTTATCTCATAGTGCTCAATCCCTACCTATGGCGTCTCGTTGCTCTCCTCATCAGTAGACGATTCTCCAGCACACCGGTAGCCCCGGCGGGAGGAGAACCACCTCCAAATGACATATTGTTTCTCTTGCGTCGTATCTCACCGTTCGACTCGTACACGACTCTGACGAACACCGTACTCGGTATCGCCAACTCCGACGAGGCATACTTTACCGTTCTCAGGGGGTTTCAGCCGGATTCAACGCCTGGATATATCGTCGGCGAAATCTTCATGCCACCGATCCCGTTCTATCTCTCCGAGTGGTTTCCGTTGCTGATATTCCTCGGCTGGACACTCGTTTCGGTCGTCGGTGGTTATGTCGCCTTCCAACGGCGGGATCTCGGATGAGACGGCTCCACGCCCCACGTCATCGGAATCATTACACATCTGGGACCGTGAGTTTTTGCGTATGAGTGCCGCGATCGAGACTTCCTCCCTCACCAAACGCTACGGCGAGACGCTCGCGGTTGATGGCCTCTCGCTGACCGTTGATGAGGGAGAGGTGTACGGACTCGTCGGGCCGAACGGGGCGGGCAAGTCCACCACAATCGACATCATCATGGATTACACCCGCCCCACCAGCGGCACCGCGCAGGTCCTCGGTGCTGACGCCCACGCCGACGCGATCGAGGTCCACCGCAACGTCGGCATCCTCCCCGATCGCTTCGGACTCTACGATCGTCTGAGCGGCCGTCGTCACGTCCAGTATATCATCGAATCGAAGAGCGTCGCCGAAGACCCCGATCGCCTCCTGGAGCGCGTCGGTCTCGCCGATGCCGCCGATCAGGATGCTGGTGGATATTCGAAGGGGATGCAACAGCGCCTCGCACTGGCAATGGCGCTCGTCGGCGATCCCTCGGTACTCATACTGGACGAACCGTTCAACGGACTCGATCCGAATGGCGTGCGCCTCGTTCGCCAGATTGTCCGGGAGGAGGCTGCCAGCGGGAATGCAGTGTTCTTCTCAAGTCACGTTCTCGGGCAGGTGGAGGCGCTTTGTGACCGGATCGGGTTGCTCTCGAACGGGGAACTCATCGCCGAGGGAACCATCGGCGAACTGCGTGAGGGTGCCGATGCGGCCTATCAGTTCTTCATCCGAACCAAGGATGACACAGCAGCACTATCGGAGTCCGTACGGCAGGTCGAGGGGGTTTCAAGCGTGATTCAGGAGGGTGACATCCTCCGCGTGAGCTGCCTCGATTCTGACTTGGAGAACACGATCCGCGATCACATCAAACAATCCGGGGGCGTCGTCCGGGAGTGCGACGGCAGTCGGACCTCCTTAGAGGACGTTTTCGTCGCCTACACCGGCGGCGAGCGACAGGAGAAGGTACCGGCCTGAACGTCACAGAGATATATACCGCTTATATCACTTTCTCTGTGTCGGTAGCTGTTCCTCTATCGACAGGGCTGATTCTTCATCCTGCCAGCACTCCGGCCCTCTTGAAGAGCCGTGAGGGTGTGCGCGGTGCGGTCGCCAGGCCCCGAAAGGGGCTGGTGAGTCGATCCATGACGGTGGAGCGATCGTAGCTCATGGCGATGTATGAGTCACAGGACGACCGCGTCGATCACGATCGCAGCGAGCACCGCGCCGAGATAGGCGTTCGACGCGTGGAACGCCCGGAATGCGGCGTCTTCGGTGCGCTCGCGGTGGAGCCGAACGACCGCCCAGAGGAACAGGCCACCGAACGCGACCGTGGCCGCGGCATAGAGCCAGCCGAGCTCGGCGATCGCCGCGAGCACGCTTGCACCGAGCAGGGTGGCTCCGAGATACCAGAGGATATGTCGGCGCGTAACGCGCTCGCCACGGACCACGGGCAGCATCGGGAACCCGCCGCGCTCGTAGTCGTTCTTGTATGCCAAGGCGAGGTTGTAGAAGTGCGCTGGCGTCCAGAGGAAGATCACGCCCGCGAGCGCGAGCCCCGGGATCCCGAATTCCCCCGTGACGCCGACCCAGCCGATGAGCGCGGGGAACGCACCCGCAGCGCCGCCGATGACGATGTTTTGGACTGTATTCGGTTTGAGAACCAGCGTATAGACCACGCTGTAGAAAAGGATCGCGCACAGCCCAAGCGCGGCCGCGAGCAGGTTGACGGTGACGAACAGCCCGAGCGACGCGACCGCGAGCACACACCCAAAGGCCATCGCGTTGCGGACGCCCACCTCGTCGGTCGCCAGCGGGCGGTCCGCCGTTCGCTGCATCCGGCGGTCGACGTCGCGTTCGAGGACGTGGTTGAACGTGCCGCTCGCGCCGATCGCGAGCACACCGCCGCCGAGCACTTTCACTACGGTGCCGGCGGCGAGATCCGGGCCGGCGGCGAGCGCCATCCCGGCGGCCGCGACGAGACACAGCAGCCACATCAGCCGGGGTTTCATCAGCCGGAAGTACGCCTTTCCGACCCCCCGTGCGCGCTCGATCGGTCCCGCGTCCACCCGGGACGGCGATCGGTCCGACATCGGCCCGGAGTCGGAATCCGGCTCGGCGATCGTCGGCTCGTCGGGATTGACGACGGACAGTGCGTCGGTCGTCACACGCTCGCCGAGCGCGTCGGTGCCGGGGGCTTCAGCTTCCAGTGTCCACGCGAGCGCAACCACGAGTCCGGAGAAGATCGCGACGCCACAGACGAGGTGGGCGGTCGAGATCCATCCTGCGTTGGTGGTGGCGGCGAGCGCGCCGATCCCGACCTGGATCGGGTAGAGCACGAACGGCACAGTGAGAACTGCTTTCGCCCGGCGCGGTGCGGGCGCGCGCCATGTCGCGACGATCGCGGCGAATAGGACTAGGCCAGCGAGCACCGCGGCGACCCGGTGGCCCCACGCGATGAGGAGCTGCGGATTGGAGAGGTCGAACCCACAGGCCGGCCACGTCGTACACGCCGCGGCGGCGTTCGAGAGTGTCGTGGTCGCCCCAATCACGATCAGGAGGTAGACGCCGACGGCTGCGGCGGCGAGCAGCGTCGGCACCCGCGAGGGGACGTGGGTGTCGGTGACCATGGCTGGGATAACTCGAGTAAATCGTTCACGACCGCCGTACTTAGGCCCCGTGTTTTCGAGAATATAGCCGTTCAGCACCTGATCTATCCGTTTGGGTTACTTGCGATTCAGGGGAGCGATCAAAGTTCAATCACACCTGAAGTCAGGCAGATAGATTGCTCATGCACGGTGGATGGTGAAACTAATCTTGGTCTAAATTTTGCCGGGGGCTGTGCATGACGAATCAAGCTAGCCGACCTCTGAAAACCAATAACACGGCTCTATAACCCACCCTGAAATGAAGCACTCCCTCTCGTTACAGGGTGGCGCTCCGGCGTGATCTCAGGCTACCGAGCTATTCACGTTGAGCCGGAAATAAAGGAGATTCGGGTTTATTCGTGATTCCGAAGAGAATCACGACTGTCGCGGTCTCCGCCTAAGCAGTAAGACTCTCGCGGCGAGCACGCCGGAATGATGGGTTTCGGTGGCAGGAATGCCTGTGGTAGTTGGCTTGACTCTCGGTTGCCACCCGAGGACACTCCCCGCCAGCACCGCCGGCACGCTCGCTGTCGCGGTCCAACGAGTGTGTGCTCGGGCGCGGTCGTCGCTCTTTCGCCGGGTTCGCCGTGGAAATCGAGTCGGGGGTGAGTGAAGGTGAGCAATCCCAACTCTGTCAGACCCCCGGATGTGTACTTTGTATGCACAACCGTAGACCTTTCGCCGGTGGTCATTCATGGAGTCACACCGCAACCCGGTTCGCTACCTTATCGGGTGGTCCCCTGCCCCCGACAGAGTACCGATCCGTTAGACCTATCATGACGACAGAGCGCCGCTATTGTTCCTGTATAGGTTTCTTGTCTTGATTACGGGATGGGAGAAGACATTCACGTCGTGAACTGTTAACCTACCACGGGAGGCACTCACGATGAGCACTCTGGGCCGCGTTAAAACGGTGTTCACAAGCGGTGACGGTGGTGAATCCCATCCATACGAGTGCAAGAACTGTGGTGCGCGCTTCAGGCTCCAGCAGCAGGTCTGTCCTGAGTGCGGTGGATACACTCTCGACCGTGTTGAGTGGTCCTCTTAGCGCTCCCTGACAGTAGGGATGTGCTTCATTGCAGGGGGAGCGCATCGCCAACAACCGCGAGCGGGATGTGGGCGAGCCACTGACTTCGGTGTAGGGCCAGCGCGATTCACTCCCGGGTTACTTCGGGTAATCGCGGAGTTCAATTCTCATCCTGCCAGCCCCGAGGTGGGGGGATGTAAGAGCGGACGCTGGTGCGCGCTGGTCGCCCTATCCATATTTGAGAAATATAATCCAGAAATAGGAGAGAATCTGACCCATGACTACTTATACTGACGATAAATTAATACGATATATGAACAGCGCCAAACTCCAAGCCATCTCCAAATATGGCGCAATTCTGTCAGTCGTCGGAACGGCCATCGCTATCAGCGCGTTCGTCGTGCTAGGGCCAAACTCATTAAACTCATTCATTGCACTGATTTTGGGGTTCTTAGCCCCTCTCTGTGGGTTCTTCTTTATTGGGATGATCTTCTACGATGATCCGACGTATCACGTGTGGGGCGAAGAATTCATGCGAGGGGTTGCGTGGCATTTCGGGAGCCTCATGGGATGGGCACTTATCATCACTGCATCGAATACGCTGCCCGCGACTGCATTCACTGTACTCGGATTGCCCGCACTCACGGCCCTCGGCATCGTCCTCGTGATGGTCGGAATCAGACAGGCGACCGGTCTCGATCTGAAAGTCCAAACGGAAAGCGGGCAGCTGCTACAACTGATAATGGGAACTATCGCCTTCGGGTTCCTCGCCCTGTATGTCGTTCTGACAGGGATAGGCGGATGGTGGGTATTCGCCGCCTATCTCGTTAGTATTCCTGTAGGGCTTGCCGGTCGAAGGCGACTGAAACAACGGTATCCCGAAGCCCTCTGAGCACTCACAGGACTTATCTCACCCTGTCAATAGCTCGCAGAACTTCTCCACCGCCTGTTAATAGCGACTCGACTTCTTCCCGTGTTTCAGGATTAGCCCACGCTGGCATACCGACGGTTGACAGTCTGTTCGGATGAAGACTTCTGTTGAACGACGTGCGAACACAACCCCGATGTACTGCACGTCGGGACTCTCACTGGCAGACGGACGCTCTGTCGGAAGTGTAAATGGGGGAACCGTCGGCAGCACCGCTCCGACCGAAGCCGCCGTCCACACACCGGACAGACCCGTACATCTTCGTGGATGCGCGCGCCACAGTACGGACAGAATCGTTGACGCGGCGGCATACGATGGGTTCGTCACTAGAGACAGATAGCGGTTGCTCGCAGACCGGAGCGCGCACCGCGCCGATCATCCCGATGAACGGTCCGTATCCATCAGCCGGCGGTGGGATATCACTCGATTAGCTGGTCCCGTTCGCTTATGGGACGTGGAGTAGGAACGTGCGCAGGTAGTGATCACGCAGTCACACGTCGCTGTAGGCCACGCCACATCGCCGACACTCGTGGTCGAAGTGTTCCGGTTTCGGTGGATGGTGAGTTGGTGTCGGAAAGTCGTGGCCGACCAACGCGCACACGGGGTGGACGGCCTTCTCAACGAGACCGACCCAAGCGATGAACATGCCGACGGGTACTGTCGGACGCACAAAGAGCGTTCTGCGACCGCCGGTTATCCTGCCGGCGCTCTTCGAGAGAAGGAGTGCCCGAGCGACACACTCGGGCGACCGCGCAGTTCGGGCTGTCCCAGCACCGGACTCAACCGCGTGTCCTTCGCCGCTCGCGCGTCACAGTCTCACACCTGCACCCGACAACGAGCACAGTCAGTACCACGCCTACGCTGGACGTGGTTCACCACGCGACGACCTCGGACCACGCTCGTCCGTTACGGTGGCGGGTTTGCTGGGGCGCTGCTCACGGCTAGGCTCGTGAACAGCACGCCCCGCCGGACTTCGACACGTCTGCCCGGCACCCGTCTCGCGGTTGACTTCCGCGAGCAAGCCGCGATGGGCATTCCCACAGCGCGCGGGTGCTGCGAGGGACCGGTTCTTTCGCATGGAGCGACGATGCCGCGAACGTCCGTCGGATAGCCCGATGACGCACGCGCGCCCAAGCAGAACACGCATTCTGCGGTGATCGTCACCTGTCATGGTACTCACCCGGTGTCGGCTTAGAGTATGCCTGTCTGGTACTTAATGGCAGCGAGAGTATGGTGAAAGTGGTCTCAATGGCGGATTTCGACTCACCGTGCGGCCACCGGAGCCGCCGCTATCGATCGGCGGCCGACCATCGACGTTTCAGCCGAGATGCGAACAGGCCGGTCACAAGCAGAGCGACGATCACGCCGGAGCACTACCCTGTCAGAAACCAAGTGCTTATTGACAGGGATTGATGTTCTTTCCCTCAAAATTTCACGGAGAGTCGTGCATGGCGAACCAATATAGCTGATCACTGGTACAAAGGCTGATTTCACTTCGTCTCAGAATGATCTTGAACTGGTCAGATTAGTATGGAAAATCCAGATGCCATGAAGCAGCTTCCGACTGTTGTAGCCCTTGAATCGTTGCCAGTACTGGCTTCTGAAAAGAGAGGCGCGAGCATTCAGATAAACGATAGGTATCTCCAGAACAGAATATCTGTATTGAATGCGCTTGACGAAGAGAGATTCAACGACCGTATCGAGATGCTGCATGAATCCCGAAGAATCCTCGATGTGGATGAAATATCTGTAGAGGCGGTTGAAGTACCAGAGCTTCGGGAGGCAGCAGATGATTTGAGAGAAACGTATTCTGAGATTCCGGAGGTCGATTTTTTACAGAAGACCTATCCGGGAGATTGTATTGTCGTCCCCGAGTTTCTTCGCGTTGATAATCGAATTGACTTCGGGGTGAGACTGTTCTTTTTCCGGGAGAACGATGCGCCAGAGCCTACAGAAATCAGTCATAAGAACGTCCGGAGTGTCGTGAATGACGAGAAAAATACGTTCGATCGGTATATCGGATCGCTACACGGGTATCCAGAGTGTTGCGTCACTCCGTTTATCGAGCGATCTACAGACCAAAGATCCCCGGAGACAAGATCGGTTGCGCCTCTTGAACCCCACATCCGTACCAATCTGATAGAATCTAGTTCAGATGTCTCGATCAACGAAATCGCTCCGACGTTCTTCGAGACTGAACACGCCTATTCATTCTTCGCACGAAAGTTCTATCCAGAACCCCACTGTCAGACTGCACAATCTCGTGGAAAAGCGATCTTTGAGGAACTGATGGGCAGTCTTAACGAATCGCTGGTCCGGGACTATTTCCGGTTGAATGGTCTTTTAGACTACACAATATCTCAGAAAAACAGTGAGGATGAAACCCCCGCTGTTGGGTCCTTGGGAGTCGAACACATCTATTTCTATCTTCCACTAATCGCAACATTGGGATCGTCACGGTACAGTACTTGATCGAGGATATGATTTGATCAGAAGCAGAGTCGGATAGATTCGTTATGTGAGTGTAATTATGTTAATTAACCAATTAGCGTGGGTTTCAAACTTAGTCATGCGTGAGTGATCTACCTGTCTAATTTCAGGCGACTACAGGCATCTCACGGCCCACAGGGGGCCGGAGGGCTGGCAGGATAAGCCTGAGCCCGCGAGTCAGTGTCTTCGATTCGGAAGTGGAAGATTAGATGCTACTTCGTGCCATGGTCAGAAACGATCCTTTTTGACCATGCTAACTGGTAGCACAGGTTTGAAATGAGAGACCCGTTCTTCGCTCGCACGATTCAACCGTTCTCACGCCACTATTTTTGCTGTTCTCAGCGGATAGTCGAATCTTCTTTAGAGGACTGGACCTATGTATGCGCTGGGTAGAGGAAGTAGATGTGATATCGCAGCTATAAATAGAACGAGATCATGCATTGAGTGCGATATTTACAACTTCGGGTCCGCTCATGACCGCCACCACCGCCCTCTACTGTCGCGTCAGTACCACCGACCAGACCCTCGCACGCCAACGCCAGCGCACCAGCGAATACGCGACCGACGCTCTCGGCATCGAACCCGCCGCTATCGAAGTGTATTCTGACAAGCAGACTGGTACCGATACCGACCGCGACGGCTACCGCGAGCTCATGGAAGCCGTCGAAGCCGGCGACGTCGAGCGCGTGATCGCTTCGGAAGTCTCGCGTATCTCGCGGTCGGTGCGGGATTTCGCCGCGACCGTCGAACGCATCGTCGACGAAAACGAGGTCGGATTACACATTTTGGACATGGGTATCGACCTCGATCCCGACGAGCGCGATCCCTACACGCGCGCGTTCTTGACCGTCGCCGCGACGTTCGCCGAGCTCGAAGCCGAGATCAAACGCGACAATATCACCGAGGGGATCGCTGCGAGCCGTGACCAGGGCAAGTGGCACGGTCGCCCGCCGTTCGGCTTCGACGTGGGGCCAGAAGGGTATCTGACGCCGAACGACGACTATGAGACGGCCGTCGTCATCCTCGATGAACTCGATAAGGGTGCGAGCAAGCGCGACCTCGCCCGCCGCACCGGTGTCAATCGATCAACTGTTCAGCGCATCGCCAATAACCGAGAGCGGTATGTCGGCGAATCACCAGAAAACTCGATATAGTCGCATACGGTTTGCTAATCAGCCGGACAATCATCTCCTCCAGCAGCTTTATTGTCTATGAGGTCATAGGTCATAACGGATGCGATAGATGTCGGGACCACTCGAACTCAACCGTGCCGTTCCGGGTGGGCGCGTCGAGATGTTCGCTATTCTCGATGCGAGCTATCCCGGCGGGTGGTTCTACCGCTTCCAATACTACCACCCCGAAGACGGCGAAATTTTGCGCTACGACAACGCTCACGACGATGAAACACTCGGCAACCACCATCGACACGTCGCCGACGGCGAGGATACTGCTCTCGCGTTTCAGAGTCTCGTCGCGCACGTTAGCCTGTTCTTCACTGAAATAGCGCGCATCACCGAGGAGACAACCAATGACTGACAACGAATCCACTCACGACGGCTGGCCCGCCGAGTACCGCGACCCGCGCGACCGGCCCCATCCCGAGACACTGCGGATCACGGTCGAACCGTTCGAGCACGCACGCGAGGAGACGGTTGCAGCAGCACGCACTACCGAGGACGGCGACTCGACGCCCGCAGTCGTCTCGTTTGCGAGCATCGACGATCTGCGGAAAGTCCTCACCGAGCGGCGCATCGAACTCCTGCGGTTGCTGATCGCGATCGATGGTGCCGCAGAGAGCATTTCCGCGCTTGCGGACGCTCTCGACCGTGACTACCGCCCGGTTCACGACGATGTGGGAATCCTCGACCAGTACGGTCTCATCTTCGTCGTCGACGAGGGACAGACGAAACGGCCCTACGTTCCCTACCGGCGGGTTCGCCTCGATGTCGAACTCGCTGGCGATGTCGATGACGCCACCCATGCGCTCGCATCGGGGTGAGAAAGGGATCGTCGGAGCAATCCATGGCTTTGGCGAATCCTTCCCCGCAGTTCTGAGCTCGGGTAGGTAGCTGCGATCCACAGTCACTCGTGATTCTTGGCCGAATCCGGATTCCTACCGGAGAGAGCCGCTCAGCAGCCCGCGAGCTCATGCTTATCCCGCCAGACCTCCGGCCCCGCAGGGCCGTGAGGACTCGTAGCCGAGAAAGCAAACTCAGAACACACCATCAACGAGTCCGATTCCGATGGCAATACCCACAGCCGTTGAGAGTGTCTGAGCATCCAGAACTGTCTCTAATAGCTCTTCCCGATCTGATGGCTTTGCGAGGACAACGCTAACGATCACAGAGACAGCGAAACCCGCTCCCGCACTACTAGCCCACGAGGGAATCCCAAACATGGAGACAACCACCTGTCGAGCGTAGAAAGTCGTTACCCAATAAGCGAGAAACAGGTCTCAAATCACCCTGTCACCTATGGAAACGCTGCTGGCTAACCAGACTACCCCTATTCGCATAATTGTTCTGGGAACTCGCTTGGTGATCCGCTCGACGAAGAAACCGACGGAAGACGGTGCTGTCTATCTTCATGCGGTCGGCGCTGTCTGTGCTGTTGGTAGCGATAGCAGCAGCTCGCAACCGCGGTACAGCCGCCAGTAGAGGGGCGCACTAGACGTCGCTCACGTGGTTGTTCCTGCCCGATCAGGCACCTCCAGTTGGCTGCATGGTCGGACGCGATCACTCCGGGACGCCGGTGCGTGAGGAAGAGAATCACCTATGCGGGCTTTCCCGGGTGACGCGCCGCGCGGCACCCGGGGTGTAGCGCCCAGTTCTCGGGTTCCTTCGCACTTGGACCAGTCAGCAACGCGCGCTTTGAAGCGCTGACAGGAGATGATCGGTCTCTTGCGTCCCTTGCTTTCCTCACGCTCTCCAGGGATAGCAGCGTTTCCATCGAGTCAGCAAGAACGATCGTTTCCTGACTGGTAATAGATTCTACTCGTACCAAGAGGTTCGTTGCTGCCGATCTTGTCGGTTAGAACAAAAAGTCCATAATGAGGGCCGAGAGACCGAATCCTCCGATCAGGACGGCAAAAAACATCAGCATGTCGAGATGGGTTTCAGAGGGTTCGTGGTCTGATCGTTGGCTCGGCCGTCCCCACCACGAGTCGAGATCGTCTAGGTCCGTGTTCGAGTGTCCCGACTGATATGCCCACATCAGCGTTGCGCCCGCAGCTATCATCGTAAGGAGATACAAGACGAACCGAGTCAGGGCCTCTACTGGTATGGATGTCATGGAGGTAGCACTAGATCAGCCAGTAGTCCGCATCGTGATTTGAATACTTCGGCAAGATAGTTATTGGTGGAAATTGGGCTCTGTTGAATCACTAGACGGCGGCAGGATGGGTCGCTAAATCAAAGGCGTTGAAGCGGGAGACTTGAGTTGTCCATGACACAAATCTCCCGCTTCACCGAGGAAGTTGTACCGGTTGCTCAAAGAGTTACTGGCGATGGAGACGAAT
>NZ_AOME01000087.1 GCF_000336935.1 Halococcus salifodinae DSM 8989
GAATTGATGGAAGAGATCGAGCATCTCTTCCTTCACTCGAACGGCTCAGACGGTTCAAAAGGGTGGTATCTCTGAACGTGCAAAGCTGAGTGTGGTAATAGTCTTGCTGACCACTACTGACCCTGTTCGGGAATTGATCGCGGCTCGTGATCGGATCGCCATCTGCTGATTCGGCGACTGAATGAAAAGAAGCGAGAAGATCCCACTACTCTGCTGAAAGTAGAACGTATGGCCGTTTGCCTAGCGGCCGAATATCTTCAGTAGCACCCATCCAACGACGAGTATCGGCAACAAGGGCAGGAAGAAAACAAGCAATCCAGTGGCAATCAATATTCCGACAATATTCATCTGGTTATTTGAATGCATCCCAGCAGTAGGTTGGACCGCCCGTAGCTTCCCTGACAATCCGCTTTGTTCGTCGTCACTGTCGCTTTGGCTCATGGCTAGCAATAGATAATATGTCGCTGATTGCGAAAGCTGTCACGGTTTCTGCGAGGCTGGACTACAGGGCACCGCGCTGATTTTTGGTGTTCCTCTTTCAATAAACCTCTACCAATTCTCCGCTCTATCCGTGAAATCGAGCAGTGTGAGTGCCGTGCTGAAAGACAAATGAGGTGTCTGACGATATTCTTAGTCGGTCGTTACTCGGTTCAACACTGCCGCCGAGGCAGACCGACGCTATCTCACACACCACCCACGGCTCCAAACCCTTTACCGCCGCGCTAACTAACCAGTTAGCATGAGCGACACTGCGCCCGCCGACCGCTCCGAGACCCAGGAGGCGATCATGGCTGCAACCTACCGGGCGCTATGTAAGCACGGCTACGCGAACCTGACGACTCAGGCCATCGCCGACGAGTTTGACAAGACCAAGGCGGTGTTACACTACCACTACGACACGAAAGACGACCTACTCGCCGCATTCCTGGAGTACCTGCTCGATCGATTCGCCGCCCACGCCGACGTCGATCACCACGAGGACCCCCGAAAGCGACTGCTCACGATCGTGGACCGTCTACTGTTCGGACGAGACGCCGACAACGAATCGAGCTACTGGGAGTTCCAGACCGCGATGCTGGCGGTCCGCGCCCAGGCACCCTACACGCCAGCCTACCGGGAGCAGTTCGCCGAAAACTACGGATTCGTCCACGAGACGGTCGCGGGGACCATCGCCGACGGAATCGATCAGGGCATCTTTCGAGACGCCGATCCCGAACGACTGGCAACGCTCGTACTATCGACAATCCAGGGCGCGCGCACTAACCGGATCGTACTCGATGACCCAGCCGTCACCAAAGAGACGCATGAGGCCCTCGTAACGTATTTCGACGCCGTACTGGTTCGTGACGGGGCGGACGGGCTCGTCGAATGAGCGAGGGCGAAACCAGCGACGATCCGGACCGTGGTACGGATCGCTCGACACGGTACGTCGCAGGGGCGCTCATTGCAGGTGTGTTCTTCGGTGGTATCGGTGGCGGGGTTGCCTTCCCGACGCTGCCCGCGCTCGGCGAAGTACTGGGTATCGCGCCGATCTTGGTCGGATTGATCCTCTCGGCCAACCGGATCGTCCGGCTCGTGATGAACACCCCCGCGGGCCAGATCCTTGATCGACTCGGCACCCGCCGACCGATGCTCGTGGGCTTTCTGCTCCAAGGGTGTGCGCCGTTTGGCTACGTGCTCGGCATCCATTCGGGACTTGTCCCAGTGCTCGACGCTGGCGGTGTGTTCTTGCTCTCACGGGCGGTGTGGGGCTTCGGCTCCGCGTTCGTGTTCGTGGGCGCGTTCAGCACCATCACACGGGTCACGACCACCGAAAACCGTGGCAAGTGGGTCGGCTACATGCGGGGCGGCCAGAGTCTCGGCTTCCCGACAGGACTGGTCGTGGGCGGCCTTATCACCGACACGTTCGGTTACACGCCGGCCTTCCTCGCCGCCGGCGCTGCGGGCCTGTTCGCCTTCCTCGTCGCGTTCGCCGTGCTACCGAACATCCAGCCCACCACCGGTTCTCGGAGCGGGCTGACCGACCTTCCGAGAATGATCCGGGCCGACGTTCGCATCTTCACGGTCGGCGCGGTCAACTTCACCGTACGGTTGCTGTTCGCGGGTGTCCTCCTCTCGACGGTGGTACTCTACGCCCAGCAGAACGGCATCGAAATCGCCTTCTTATCGGGAGTGGGCGCGAGCGGGATCGTGATGGCCCTTGGTGTGCTCTGTTCGAGCCTGACAACGGTAATCGTGGGTTCAATTTCGGATCGCCTCTCGAATCGTGCGCTCTTGACGCTGCCCGCGCTCGCGGTGTTCGGATGCGGATTCGCGCTGCTCGCGCTCGTGCCCACCTTGGCAAGCACACTTGCCGGCGTCGCGCTCATCGGCGTCGGCGTTGGAGGGTCGAACCCGCCGTTGCTCGCGTATCTGGGCGATATTAGTCCTGACAACGACACGGGCAAACTCGGTGGTGTCTACAACGTTTTCGGCGATCTCGGCTCCAGTGTCGGCCCGCTGGTTGCGCTGCCGCTCGCTGAGGTGGTGGGCTTCACCGTCGAGTACCTCGCCTGCGTCGGCCTGGTGGTCTTCGTCGGCGTACTCGTCGCCGCGACGTTGTTCGGTGAAAGCTCCACGGTCTCTTCTAGAGCCATCCCTGGTGACGACTGATTAGCAGTAGTCGGCTACGCCAATTCAGTAGTGATACTCCCGGCATCCCGATCTCAGCTGCGACGTTGAGTCGAAAGGCTTTAACTAACTAATCAGTTAACAGGCATACTGACTAACTAATCAGAATGTGTTATCACAATGAATGAGACGGAAACAGAAATCATGGAGGCGACATACCGTGCACTCTGCGAGCATGGCTACGCCTCGCTACGAATGCAGGACATCGCCGACGAAACCACCAAAACCAAGGCTGCACTGCACTACCACTACGACACTAAACACGAACTGCTGCTTGCGTTTCTGGAGTTCATCCACGAAGAGTTCGTCGAAAACCTCGAGACCATCGAAGGTGACGATCCGGTGACGCGGCTCCGGACCTACATTCACGAGCGCTTGACGCCCCACGACGAACAGCAACACCAGCGATTTCAGACCGCACTCCTCGAAATCAAAGCCCAAGCACCCTATGACGACGCATATCACGAGCGTCTCGCGGAGTTCGATCGGCGAAGCTACGCGTTCGTTCACGAGCTACTGATTGAGGGGATCGAGAACGGAACCGTCCGTTCGGATATCGACGCCGAGCGGGTCGGGGAGTTCTTCGTGACGACGATCAACGGGGCGGAAACACGTCACGTCGCTATCAATCACCCGATCGAGGAAACGCGGGATTTCCTGCTCGGGTATATCGATACGACACTTCTGGCCGAGGAGTCCCCGGAGGTCGCTGCTAGATGAGCCTGCGGAATGCACTGAGTGGGCTGTTCAAATCACGCGAGGAGTTCGATCTTACCTCGGGTGGGATCGGTCGGCCGTTGTTGTATCTCTCGCTGCCGATCGTGATCACGAACTTGTTCCAGACCGCTTATAATCTCGCGGACACGTTCTGGCTCGGCCAGTACAGCACGGACGCACTGGCGGCGATCAGCTTCGCGTTCCCGATGGTGTTTCTGCTGATCTCGCTCGCGCTCGGGCTCTCGGTCGCAGGTAGCGTCCTCGTCGCCCAACACGTCGGTGCGGGCGAGGAAGACCGCGCAGAGTACGCCGCCTCACAGACGGTCACGTTCTCGGTCATCGCCTCGTTGGTGCTCGGTGTGATCGGATACTTCGCTGTCGATTGGCTCATCCAGTTGCTGGGCGCGAGCGAAGCGATCGCGCCGCTCGCAGCGGGCTACATGCGCGTGTTCTCGATCGGACTGGTGTTCGTCTTCGGCTTTGCGATGTTCATCGCGTTGATGCGTGGCTACGGCGATACGATCACGCCGATGCTCGTGATGTTCGGGTCGGTCGTGATCAACATCGTGCTCGATCCGCTGTTGATCTTCGGCTTCGAGTCGAACCCGCTATTCGGCTATCTCGGACTTCGCGGCCTCGAATCCTCGCTGTACGCAGCGACCGGTTTCGCGGGCAGCGGGATCGAGGGTGCGGCAATCGCCACGATCGCCTCGCGAGCACTCGCGTTCGTGGTCGCGCTCTGGATCATGTTCCGGGGTGAGCGTGGCGTGCAGATCAATCTCCGACAGATGGTGCCGGACCTGAGCTACGCCCGACGGATGCTCTCGATCGGGTTACCAGCCTCCGTCGAAGGGACGGTTCGTTCGATCTCGATCAACCTGCTGTTGGTCGTGATCGCTACGTTCCCCACCACGGTCGTCGCCGCCTACGGGATCGGGACCCGGATCTTCTCGGTCGTGTTCCTCCCGGCGATCGCGTTCTCACAGGGCGTCGAGACGATGACCGGCCAAAATATCGGAGCGGACGAGGTCGATCGGGCTGGACGGACCAACCACTTCGGTGCGGTGGTGTTGTTCGTCGTGCTGTCGGTCATCGGCGCGATAGTCTGGCTCGGCGCGGCACCGATCGTATCGGTGTTCACCACCGATCCCGCGGTCGTCGATGTCGGTGCAACGTTCCTCCGGTATTCCGCACCGACGTTCGGGTTCATCGGGATCATGCGCGCATACACCGGCGGGTTCCGTGGAGCCGGCATGACGATGATCGCGGCCGTCATCGCCGTTGGCACACTCGGGCTGGTTCGCCTGCCGATCGCGTGGCTCGGGGCAGGCGTTCTCGGTGTGACTGGCCTCTGGCTGGCGTTCCCGATTTCGAACGTTGTCGGTGGACTGATCTCGTATTTCTGGTTCCGCCGGGGAAGTTGGAGGAATACCGATCTCACGTCTCAGTCTGACAGCATCGATGCCAATGCAAACGCGGAACCCGCGATGGACGACTAACGAACGCGACGTTCTACCGACGTTACTCGTCCTTAGCTCTCTAATCTCGAGTACACCCACATCAGCTACCTTCACCCTGAAATCCAGAGGTTCGGCGTTTGGATTTCTACAAACCGCCACATAGGTGATAATTCCTCGCTCAGCGCGAACGGCCATCCCGGTAGAGTGCTCGCTCTGCCCTTGCAAGCATCGTTGTAGGCAGAGTGGTCATCCATTTTGGACGCGATAAGATGGGGTACCTCGTTTTGTTTCAAGCCACCTTCACCCCTTCTCCGAACCATTCACTCTACCGTCGATGTCTCGTCGGCATCCTGTTTCTATCGTCTCTTAAACCCGAACAGGAACATATATGGGGGCGTTTCAGCCGCGTGAGAATCGCCTTCCCGGTTGATGGTGACAGAAGCAGAAGTAGCACCTGTAAGGAGGAACCAACCATGTTCCCGATCTCACGACGACGGCTGATGGGAGCGCTCGGCATCGGGGGTGCGGCCTCCGTCGCCGGCTGTACGACTGGCCTCGAAACCGAAGCGGTCGGCCAGCCCTCGACGACGCTCCAACGGGCTCAGAAGAAAGCTGCGGACCGAGTAGCAGCTGATCCCACTGACGTTCCCGACCCAATCGACCGGAACGAATCGAAACACCACGACATCACGCTGGAAGCCAAGGAGGTTACCGCCGAAATCGAAGAGGGCGTGACGTTCAACTTCATGACTTTCGATGGGCAGGTTCCAGGGCCGATGATCCGCCTTCGGCAAGGCGACACCGTGTCGTTCACGATGGAGAACGTCCCCGAGAACAAGCGCCAGCACAACGTCGATATGCACTCCATCTACGGTACCGGGGGCGGGAGCGTCGCCACGACTGCTGGCCCAGGGAAAGCCAACAGCATGCGATTCGAGGCCACGTATCCGGGTGCATACATCTACCACTGCGCGGTCCCGAACATGGACCAGCATATCTCGACGGGCATGTTCGGCATGGTGCTCGTCGAGCCCAAAGAGGGGCTACCCCCGGTCGATCGCGAGTTCTACCTCGGCCAACACGAACTCTACACGAACAAGCCGGTCGGCGAGCAGGGCCACCACAGCTTCGACGCGGACGCGATGGCGAAGGAAGCACCGACGTACGTGCTATTCAATGGTGAGAAGTACCCATTCACGCCCGATCGATACGGCACGATGAAAGCCGAAACCGGTGAGACTGCGCGGGTGTTCCTGGTGACGGGTGGCCCGAACGTCTCCTCGAACTTCCATCCGATCGGTAACGTCTGGACGCGGGCGTGGCGCGACGGTGCGCTCGCCGGCCACCCCGAGAAGTACGTCCAGACGATGAAAGTGCCACCCGGAAGCTGCATGGTCGGCGAGATGGACTTGCCAGTTCCCTCGCGTATCAAGCTCGTCGATCACGCGCTCACGCGGGTGACGCGGCGAGGACTCCTCGCCGAGATCGACGTGACCGGGCCCGAGCGCCCGGAAGTCTTCGATCCTGCGCCGAACAAAGCCAAGGGGAAGGACGAGGAGGGGCCGCAGTACTGATCTCTGGAGAGAACGATGACAACTACTACAACTACGAGTCGGCGGACGTTTCTCGGCGCGCTCGCTGGGACGGCCATCGGTGTCGGGGCGCTCGCCGAACCAGCTGCTGCACAGGAGGGTGGCCTCGGGTCTTGGTTCGAGAACGTCTCGAACGCGAACGAGATCGTCGATCGTCGCGGGCAGTCGACAGTCGAAATCACCGTCGGTGCGAAAGGGAACGGCGGTAATTTCGGGTTCGGTCCCGCTGCGTTGCGGGTTGACGCCGGAGCGACTGTCGTCTGGAAGTGGAACGGAAAGGGCGGGAGTCACAACGTCGTGGCACAGGAGGGCGGCTTCGAGAGCGAGATGCAGAGCAGTCAGGGAGCCACGTTCGAACACATGTTCGATAGTTCTGGGGTGTACCGGTACTACTGTGCGCCGCACAAGGCGATGGGGATGAAAGGAGCTGTCGTCGTCGGTGACGCAACCGCGTCACTTAGCGGCGGTGCTGGAGCTGACAGCGACGGCGGCGCAGCCAATGCCTCCGCAACCGGAGCCAGCGATTCGTCCCGATCATTCGATGGCTGGCTCTCGAACACGGGCAACTACGGGGGAGTGATCGATCGGACTGGAAACGATGTAGTGACAGTGAAACTCGGTGCAGAGGGCAACGGTGGTCCGTATGCGTTCGACCCACCCGCGATTCACGTCGATCCCGGGACGACCGTCATCTGGGAGTGGGTAACGGATACTGGCCCGCACGATGTTGTCGACACGAACGGGCGATACCAGAGTGAGAAGGTAGCAAAGGCGGGTCATCAGTTCGCGACGAAGTTCGGTGGCGATGGCCTCAGTAAATACGAGTGCGTTTCACATAGTGACCGTGGCATGCGCGGTGCCGTCGTCGTCGGACGAGGCGTCGTACCCGGACTCGGACCGAAGGGGCTCGTGGTAGCGGGTGGTGGTGCTACCGTTCTCGGCGGGATCCTTCACCGTGGCATCAAGCTTCACAACGAAACGGCAACCGGGCCGTGGAGCGGTGAGGAACCGGCCTGATCAATTCGGATTTGTTTCGACTATCAGCACTCACCCTCTCGAACGGACGTTTAGCAGTCGACTTCTGACGTTCGATCCTCTCGCGATGCCAACGAATGAGACGGTGCTCAGTCGTCGTCGGGGCTCCGTCCGCTGTCTGCCTCCTCACCGAGCACGCGCCGTGAGATGATCGTCCCGCCAGACGTGGTTGCCGTCTCTTCGCGGCGAACGAATCGTTTTCTCACCACATCGTAACCGAATACCGCGGCACCGAGGATGATGAGGATATCACCGGGAAGCCGCGCCCAGAACAGGTCCTGGACGAGACCGCGGTTGTAGAACGCGAGCGAGCGGCCGGCGTCGTACCCCTGCGTGAAAACGGTCTCCAGCTGAAGAAAGCCGATCGGGATGTCGCCGACAAATACCATCCACGCGAGACCGGCATTCAGCAACCAGAACGCGCGTTTCAGATTCGTCGGGTCCCACGCGCCGGGTTTGGTGGTAAAGCGCAGCAGATACGTCGCCATCCCGAGCGCGAGGAAGCCAAAAGCCCCGAACATCGAGGCGTGGGCGTGGCCCACCGTCAGGAACGTCCCGTGTTCGTAGTAGTTGATTATCGGGAGGTTGATGAAGAAGCCGAGCGCACCCGCACCGACGAAGTTCCATATCCCCGACGCGATGATGAACATGAACGGCAGTTTGTACGGGAACCGCTCGCCGGCGCTCATGTACGCGCGATACTGGTTGATAGCTTCGAAAAGGATGAACACCAGTGGAATGAACTCCAGCGTCGAGAAGAGGCTCCCGATGGGGACCCAGTATTCGGGCAGCCCGATCCACCAGTAGTGGTGCGAGACGCCGATGACGCCCGCTCCCATCACCAGCAGTGCTTCGAGGATGACGGCTTTCTCCGCGCTCCGGCGTGAGAGAAGGTTCATCGCGACAAGGGCGATGCCCGTGACGGCGACGACGAAGAATTCGAAGGCCCCCTCAACCCACATGTGGACGACCCACCACCGCCAGAACTCCGTCACGACGATGCTCGTCTTCGGCGTGTACAGCATACTCGCGGTGAACAACAGCCCAATCGACCCGCCGGCGTAGATGATCATGTGGGCGAGTCCGTAGCGACTCTCCCGGTCGAGAAGCGGTTTAAATCCACGGGCGACGAGGGCGGTCCAGAGCGCAAAGCCCACGAGGAGACCAACCTGCCAGACCCGACCGACTTCGAGATATTCGAGTCCCTCGTTGCCGAGGAGCCACCAGAGCGAGCCGTCGATGTAGCCCTGTGCGCCGAGCCAGATGCCGACCAATCCCCCAACAACCACGACAAACAGCGCGCCCAGCAGGACGTGGATGAGCGTCTTCTGGTTATCGGGCTCGTAGCCGGTGAGCAGCGGCGGGAGGAACAGTCCGATACCGAGCCAGAGCGTCGCGATCCACAGCACCGCGAGATCGATGTGCCACGCCTTTGTGATGGCGAACGGGAGCGTCGCCATCGCGTCGATGCCGAGCGCTTGCGCGATGCCGTAGAATCCCTCGCGTTCGATGTAGTAATGGGCCATCAGCCCGCCCAGCAGCGTTTGGACGAGAAACAGGGCGGCCGCGACCGGGACGAACCGGACGGCGGCGAACTGACTTGGCGAGAGCGTGACCTCCTCGGGGTCGGGAATATCGATACCCTCGCTTTCCGGTTCGGAGAGTTGGATGGACTTGTAGAGCCAGATGCCCGCCCCGCCGCCGAGGACGAGTATCACCATCGCAAATACGCTCCAGAGCATCGCCGAGGCGGGGGCATCGTTACCCGCACCGGCGTTGAACGGCCACTCGTTGGTGTAGGAATTCTCGGAACCGGGACGCTCGCTCGCGGAGAACAGCGACGTCCAGAGGGCGAAATCCGCGAATCGGCGTGCATCCTCCGGCGACGAGACGAACCCCGACGGAATACCGTGTTCGGGCGCACCGCCGTAATAACGCTCGACGTATGCCTCGCGGACTTGTTGGTAGGCGTATGCCTCAGCCGCACCGAGTTCGATGGTGTCGTCGATGGTGTTGTCGCTGAGTTGCCGCTCGACGACCGTCTTCACGCCCGCTTTCTGTGCCTCATCGAGATTCGCGTAGGGAGTCCCGTAGCGCTCGCGGGCGACATACTCGCGCATGTTTGTCACGAGTCGGTCGAGCGCATCAGCGGTGTAGTCGGCTCCAAAGTACGCGCCGTTGCCCAGTATCGACCCGTGATTCATGAGACCGTTCTGCTGGAAGACGGCCTTGCCGCTCACGATCTGTTCGTTTGTCGTGAGCGTGTCACTGTTCGGACCGACGATCCGCTCGGGGCGGTCGGGTGACTGTTGGTAGGTGAGATACGCCCCTGCACCCATGACGATCAGGTTGAAGACGAAGGCCACTACGAGGAGCTTTGCCAGCGTCTTTCGAGTGACTTCCATAGTTCACTGAGAGTTCGCTGACTACCTCATTATATGTCGTGGCCGATTCTCAGCCATTGAAACCTGACGAATATATTCGGCAATTCCCAGTAACTCGGAATCGAGAACGGTTCCTTGTAGCTTCCACTGATATAGGGATTAGCAGAGATACTCATAGATTTGCGGTGAGTTGAGTGTTGGCAGAGCTGTTGAGAGGAACTCGTTGACCTCATCGAGTGTCAGAAACAGTCGGTTGGCTCGACCGTCTCTGAGCTGACGCCAACAGTTTTCGAGCGGGTTCAGTTCCGGCGAATGCGACGGCAGGAACTCCAGAAGCAGGCCGTCGGCGGCGGCCTGCTTCTTCAACGTCTTCGCGATGAAGTAGCTCGCGTTGTCCAGGACGATCGCGAGCTTCTCGCCAAACTCGTGCTGGACCGCTCGGAGAAAGTGTTTGGCGACCTCGGCGTTGAACTGATTCGGTGTGAGAGCGATGAATCGCTCGCCATCGTCGGTGACTGCTCCCAACATATTCATCTTGTCACGAACGCCCGAGACCGGCAGTCTCGGGCGTGAGTTCACCGGGAACCAATCGGGTTTTTGGTTAGTGGCGACCGCCTCGGAGTGCTGGTCGATCGCGACGATCCGGTAGCCCTCAGCCTTCAGCGTCGGCCACTTTTTTTGAACTCCGCACGCCAGCGTCGTTGTACTTCTGGATCAGCCTCGTAATGGACCGGCCGGGCTGTCTGAACTGACAGCCCGGCCTTTCCCATCATGCGATACATATGCGCGGTAGAGTACTCAACGTCGTAGTTCTCGGCGATGTATTTGCGGACGAGCGGCGGTCTCCAGGCTGGTGCGTCGACTCCTGCTTCCAACGGTGACGCCCGAAGCGTCACCGTCAGTTCGTCCCACTGCTCGTCGGTAAGTCGGGAAGAACTGCCGCCACGAGGGCGGTCGCCGAGCGCGACTCCTTCGCGCTCGGCGACGATGTCGAGCCAATCGTAGACGGTCTGTTCGTGCCAGCCGTACTTGTGCTGGATCTTGGCGGGTGAGAGGCCGGATTTGTATTCGAGAGCTGCAACCAAGCGTTTGATTGCTTTCGGGTCCCGTTCCGTGCGCAGTTGCTCACGCAACTGCTTCTCGTTGACACCGACCAGTTTCTTTCCCCGCTTCGTCATAACCGCCTATACGCGCCCTGAGACTATGAATTAGAGCACTGATCCCTATAGCACTACCGGAGAGTCCCAATGTCGCACCTGTCCAGTGTTAGCCGGCGGACGTTTCTGAGAGCAACGCCAACGATCATCGTTGGAGGAACAGTGTTGGCTGGTTGTACTGGCAATTCATCCGAAACAGGTGAGGAGGGTCCTGCTGATACGGCAAACTCACCTTCGTCTGGAACTGAAGCGAACAGTAGTGGCACAAGTACGTTCGATGCCTGGCTCAGCGATACTGGAAACTACAGCAGCGTCGCGGACAAGACCGGGGCGAGTGAGGTCACCGTTTCGGTGGGTGCACAGGGGAACAATGGCGCGTATGCCTTCGCTCCACCGGCGATCGAAATCAGTACAGGAACGACGGTACTCTGGAAATGGACCGGGAAGGGTGGGAATCACGACGTGGTGGCACAGAACAGTAGCTTCGAGAGTGAACTGCAGAGCACGGAGGGAGCCACATTCGAACACACCTTCGATGACACGGGCACCTACAAGTACTACTGCACGCCGCACAGAGCGATGGGAATGAAAGGCGGCATCGTGGTGAAGTGAGCTTGCGACAACGATTTCGACCTCAGTCGACGTAGAGAGAGTACAGGATAATAGCAAATCCTCCCGTGGTGAACGCACTCTCGACGAGGAGTGCATGGCTCTGATCGACCGGCACGATTTGGTCAACAATACCGGCCACGAACGCACCGAGCGTTATTACCGCGAACCCGAGCGTGAGTGCACGAAGAGCGGGCGATCCGGTTCTCCGATATGCCTTGTACGAAAAGTACGTTATCAGCCCGCCGAGCGAGAGGCTCAGCACCTTGAGGACGGTCACTGCAGTCGCAACGAGTGCTGTCATTTCTTTCTCACCTCCGCCCAAAGTTCGGAGAGCTGTTGATCCGGCGTGCGTTCGGGATGCTCGATCGCAACCTCCAACGAACGATCCTCGTCGAGGGCGACGTTTACTTCCTCGAAATCCAGTACGTATCGTGCTGTATGTCGACCACTAACTCTGACTTCTGTTTGCTCTTCGATCAATGAAGCCTCGACGAGAAGCTCGAGCTTTCGGTAGGTGGTCGAGAGCGGAATGTCACACCTGTTCGAGACCTCTTTTGCAGTCATCGGTTTCTCCATGTGTTTGATGATAGTTCGGCATTCGGGATCATCGAGGGCATCGAGCACGTCTTGAAGCTGCGGATGGTCAGCAGCGAACGGATCACGTACCATTCCTTGATCCTGGGTGGAAGCCGCGTCGTGCTCGATTGTGTGATCGGTCATGTAGGGCTTGAATGTGGTCATTCTCTCCACAGTGCCGCAAGTGTACTCTCACGCCGACCGTTGGCCACCGCTATTGACGATAGCCCGGCCACGACATTTCATGTTCGTTCCGTCGACGTTGCTTCGGAAAGGTCCTCGACGAATCGTTTCATGATCTTCTCTTCGGCCCGGTGGAGGGTTTCACTACACGTTGATTTCGCCACATCGGATTCGGCGGCGAGGTCGGTCAGCGAGCAACGTCGCGGCGTATCGTAGTACCCCTGCTCGATGGCTGTCCGAACGAGTTCGAGTTGGCTGTCGGTGAGGAGTTGCGTTGGTTCGATATGCTGGTGGATTTCATTGACCGTGAACGGGATCCCGAACTGTTCGAACTGATTGCCGAGCTCGGAGAGACGCCGCTGCGGTGCGGTAATCTCCCAGTTGGCCTCTCCCTCTTCGATGGTGAACGGCATTTCGAGCGGGACGCCCGAGTCTTGGACTGGGAACAGCAACAGCGGCATCGTCGTCTCGAACTGAATCAGCGCCTCATCACCATGTTGGCGGAGGATGTCGAGCTCGACGATCGAGTCACTCGCATTGATCTCAGAGAGGATCGAAGAGAGATTCTGGCTCGTGACTTCGGCGAGACCAACGCCAGCGTCATCGTCCGCGAGGGCCGCAAGGATGCGGAACGTTGCTTCCGGGTGTGCGCGTGAGACCTCTCCGATCCAGACGCTCTCAGGGATCGTGAGCGTGAGGTTGGCTCGTGGCATCGGTGTTCGTACGAATATATTCGGCCTGATTCCCAATCAGTGTTCCCGAACATGTTCGGTCACGAGATGAGGGACTCTAGGAGACGAACATCATCGGCGGAACGGCCATTTGTGTCGCTCATGAAGGACCATGCATGAGTATCGAACCGACCATCGACGGAAATCAAGAGCTCGACGTCCGAACGATTGACGGCGAACCGTTTACTGACATCATGGCAGCACTCAAAGAGCTCGATGAGGAAGAGACGCTCGTTCTCATCAATAGCTTCGAGCCTGAACCGCTCTACACCGTTCTCGAACAACGTGGCTTCGTCTACGAGACGACACATACTGGAGACGACGAGTGGCGCGTGTCGATCACCCACGACTGACCGAACATCTTCGGGGAAACCCCTTGGGTTCCCGAGAGAGTACAAACAGGTAGATGTCAGAACAGACGCTTGATCTCCGCGATATCCCGGCACCGGAGCGCCATCCGAAAATCCACGACGCGTTCGCGGACCTAGATAGTGGCGAAACACTGACGTTGATCAATGATCACGACCCGAAACCGCTGTTCTACGAGATGCAGGCTGAAGTCCCTGAATTCGACGCGGAAGGGTACGAGGTCGAAGAACGCGGTGAGAACGAGTTCGTTGCCACCCTTCCAAAGAAGTGATCGGCTTGCCGGACCAGTCTGTTTTCGTGTCTCCAACGAGATTTGAGATTTGAGCAGTCTCAATCGCGCTGCGGATCCGGGTTCCAGATGACAGTAACGACACCGAGTTCCGTCTCGATCGTTTCGTACTCGTATCCACGATCGGTGAGTTTCGGATACAGGTGTTGTGGAGCACGGTCGTTCAATTGCACCAACACGGTTTCATCATCCAGCTCAACGAGGCGTTCGAGGGTGTTCTGGAGCGGTTGTGGCGGCGGGAGCTCGCGGGCGTCCATGGTCTCTCGCGCTCGGTCTGATGGCGCTTCAGTGTCCATCACGTACTCTTCGACAGCGGGCATGGTTTCACTGATGGGCCACACTCTCACGAATACTTCCCCGAAGATGTTCAGAGTCCACTCGTCAGTATCGAATCGTCAAAGAGAATCTGATTCCATTCTGCTCCACCATCCCCGAACACGTTCGGGGGTTTGCTTTCCAGCCCACGAGCCGAAGACCGAATATGGCGAGCGTCTCCCACAACGATGCCGAACCGATTACCGATCGTATGCATGACAATTCGTGGTCGGCGAACCTCGAAAAACCTCGTCACGAAGATGATAGAGCGCTGGTTATCAAGCAGGCTACCGACGCGATCGATCACACGAAATCAGGCAACCACGTGAATCTCGTCACGCACGGGAATCACGGCCATCCACGAGAGTACCTCTTCGAAGCGCTCGCCGACGAGTACGGCGGCGATATCGAGTGGAGCTACATCGAACAGTGTGGCTGCGGTGGCCACGTCACCCGCGTCCACGTCTAATCGATGCCGAGGAATCCACGGGAGATCGATACCACCCAACGACCGTTCGTTCTCATCTGGGAGGTAACGCAGGCGTGTGACCTCGCCTGCAAACACTGTCGAGCAGACGCACACCCGCAGCGACATCCGGACGAACTCACGACAGCAGAGGGCAAGCAGCTGCTGGATGATGTACGCACCTTCGGCGACGGACAACTCGTCGTGTTGTCCGGGGGTGATCCGCTCGCCCGCGATGACACCATCGAACTCGTCGACTACGGAACGGACAACGGGCTTCGGATGACGCTCACGCCGAGTGGAACGACGTCGCTCACCGCCGATCGGATCCAGACGTTGGCCGATGCCGGCCTTCGCCGCATGGCACTGAGTATCGATGGCGGGTCGGCCACGACACACGACGAGTTCCGTCAGGAACGGGGCAGTTTCGACCAAACCCTGCAAGCAGCATGTGATGCCCGAACTGCCGGACTACCGATACAGATCAACACGACCGTTTGCGCAGAGACTGTCGACGAACTTCCTGCTATTAGAGATCTCGTTGCGGATCTCGGTGCTGTGCTCTGGTCGGTGTTTTTCCTCGTCCCGATCGGCCGCGGGCGAGTCCTCGATCCGATTTCACCCGACCGTGCAGAACGAGTCTTGGAATGGCTGTGTACCGTCAGCGATGAGGCATCGTTCGGGATCAAGACGACCGAGGCACCTCACTATCGACGTGTTGCGATCGAACGGGGCCGTGCCGACCACGCTACCCGTAAGCCAGCGGAGGACGGCATCGGCCGGCGGCTCGGAATCACCGCCGGGAACGGGTTCGCGTTCATCAACCATACTGGCGGAGTGTATCCCTCGGGTTTCCTGCCCGAAACAGCCGGGAACGTCAAACACGAGAGTATCGTCGACGTGTACCGAGAATCGGAGCTATTCCAAACGCTTCGAGACTCGGACGCCTTCCACGGCAAGTGCGGCGCGTGTGAGTACCAGCACGTTTGCGGCGGGAGCCGTTCGCGGGCGTACGCATACACTGATGACCCACTGGCAAGTGATCCGCTCTGTGCGTACACGCCGGATGAATACGATGGAGCGCTTCCCGAACAGCGATTCACCGCCTGAGAGACTACTCATCGATGACCCAAAGTACCGAGAACAGTGTTCACAGCCGTCGGAATCACACATCAGGACGACCAGTGGATCCAGGTCCTTCACGAGAGCGAGCTATCGAGCACATTCACGCTCACGCAGAACGGATCAAGCAGCGGGAACTCGAGACAGCTTTCACGAAGCTGGGAAATCAGGGAGACCTCACTGAAATGCAGCGCGAGATCATCGCCGACATGGCGGACACGCTCATTACTGAGTTAGTGGCTCCGCCGACGCAATCACTTCGAAACGCTCGGTCCGAGGACCGATCTGACGTTCAGACAGCGCTGGAGTTATTTGACCCGGATTCACTATCAAATGGAGAATGACAGTGACAGCTTCCCAGGCGTGAATGCTGAGGGTTCTCGACTACAATTGAGATATCAGTTGTCGACAGGTGCATCCATGCTCTCGGTGTCAAGCACCAGGATGTTGTCAGTATCGACGATACCATCGATCCGTCCAGTAATGGCGAGACGCGATTTCGGGGTCGGTCCTACGGTAACAGTATCACCGTCTTGAAAGTCCTCCGTCGACCCTTGAATGTGAATCTCCGCGCGACACTTCTCAGGGTGATGCACGCTGAGGAAATCGATTTCCTGGACGTTCACGGCCTCAATACGCTCGTCATTGAGGGTCAGCGGGACGGATGCGGGTTCGTCCATCTCCTGGATGTCGAGCGCGTTGTAGGCGTTCGCGGTCGGTTTATATCCTCCTTTGGGGCCCGAAACGCCCTTGACGAGCTGAAGTGCTTTGAGGCTCTGCATCTGATTGCGAATCGTGCCGGGCTTGCGATCGATCATCTCCGCGACAGATTCACCTTTGATCGCGGTTTCACTCTCGCGGTAGAGATCGACCAGTGTCTGGAGGACCTTCTTCTGGCTGTCTGTTAGTTCGATTGATGACATATTCTCATACTAGGAGGGCTATACATTTCAAACCCAGTGGGTGAGCACCTGATGGCCCATTTTTTGAGATACTACAAGATAGACGGTGAACGGAACTATACATTCGAGGCGATTTCACCGTCTGTGAGATAACACTGCGGATCAGGCGCGAACGGGTCGTCGTGAATGGCGAGCGCTCGGAGGCGTGACGCCCCGCGACAGATGTTCTGATACTGGCATCGGGCACATTGACCTGATAACCGCTGCTCTCGGTTACGTAACGCCTTCAACAGGGGATTCGATTCGTCTTCCCAAATAGCACTGAATGGGCGATCACGAACGTTCCCGAGACTGTAGTTCTGCCAGAACTGTGTGAGATGGACGTTGCCCTGGTAGTCGATGTCGGCGACACGCTCGCCAGTTGGATCGCCCCCATTCCGGCGGAGGTAGTCGTGTATCCGTTCTGCTTTGGCCTCACTCAGATACTGGCGTGCGTATTCCACGAGATAGGCAGCATCGGAGTAGTTACCGACGAGCAGTGTCTCAATCTCTTCGTCTTGGTCGTGGTACTCCCGTGTGAGGTCACAGAGTCGCTTCACCGCAGCCCGTTTCTCTTCCGGAGGAAGATCAAGGTCGACGATGTCCGCACCACGGCCACCGTAATCGAGGTGATAGAAACAGAATCGATTGACACCTTCGTCGTGGAGGAAATCAACGACACCAGAGAGATCAGCTGCGTTCTGCTTGGTGATCGTGTACCGGAGTCCAGTCTTGAGTCCGGCGTCGAGACATGCTCTAATCCCGCGAACAGCAGCATCGAATGCACCGTCCTGTCCACGGAACCCATCGTTTCGTTCGGGGAGTCCATCAACCGAGATTCCAGCATACTCGAGCCCCGCCTCACGCAGGTTCCGAGCGATGTCGGGAGTGATGAGCGTGCCGTTCGTCGAGAGCACAGGACGGATTCCTCTCGAATCGGCGTACCTGATCAGTTCGTTCAGATCATCGCGGACGAGGGGTTCTCCACCGGAAAACAATACTACTGGAACCGCATACTCGGCGAGATCATCCAGTAATCGTTTGCCTTCCTCGGTGGTGAGTTCGCCCTGAGCGGTTTCAGTATCGGCGGCCGCATAGCAGTGTGAGCAATAGAGATTACACTGCTTGGTGAGGTTCCAGACGATGACCGGGCGATGCTGCTTGTTCTCGGTAATTTGTGGTTTCGAGGATTCACTGGCAGCATCGTATCGAAGCCCATCGCCCTCTGCGTCGAGATCACAGAGGAGTTTGCTGATCGAGATCACGCTTCGTGGCTTCGCTCTTCGCTATCTATATCGAGGTTGACTGAGTCGGCTTGTTCATCGAGCGTATGAGTGGAGTACCGCCGAACGTCGGATGCTGGACACAGCCAAATGTCGGTCGCATACCAGCCAAACAGCTTAGTCGCCTCTGTATGAGCAACATCGGCTGTTGGAGCGGAAACACTGCCTGCATGCTGTAATGGGTTGCCTCTATCGTCTCGGATGAAAATTTCCCACTCCTGTTCGACCGCATCGCGTGGCTGATCACCGACACGGTACCGTTTCGATTTCTCAACCATAGTTGTGAATGCGGACCACGTCGCAAACATCCTTCTCCCGATGATGTTCGGACGTGATCCAGTAGTAGCCCATCAATTCAATTCGGAGGTCCCGATCGATAATGTTCCAGTAACGAGCAGGGAGGCACTAATTAACGCAAGTGCTAATCCAATCAGAGAATTCCCCATTCTCGTCGTCGACAGAGAAAGTGTAAATAACAATACTGCGCCAACCGCAAGTGCTACTACGCCACCGATAATTTGCTGTCGTTCGGACCAGTTCATCCCGACCCATGGACGAGCCATAGCCAGCAGTAATGTCTTAAGAGACTAATCAATCATCCCGAACATAATCGCCTATCGACGCATGTGGGGTGTGAGAATGCTTTCTGGGGTGTTCAAGCTGTGTTGAGATACGTCTCACACTCCGAGATCATCTGCTCGGTGAACGACTCCGTGAGTTCACCTTGTGGATTCACAACCGCATCAGATTTGATAGTTGCAACCACCCACGGAGAGCAGTAGGATGTCTTGTCCGGGTCCCGACCCGCGACCCAATCATTGCCAACCTCAATATTCCGAGGGAGGTCACTCGTGGTGAGTGCTGCACACATGTATTCTTCCCCGGGATAGGGGAGTGAATCAGCAGCGAGAATCAGCCATAGTCGTGGATTCGATCCCTGACGGAACGGATCGGGAGCCCAGAAAACGTCGCCTTTCTGGAAGCCGGTACTGCTCCTCACGCTGCTCACGCGGATCGACCGCGTGCTCCTGCCACTCGTCATATGCGAACGACTCATCCTCGTGGCTGGTGGCAACGGTATCACCATGCGTGACGGCAGCATCAAGACTCTGTACATGATCACTGATGCGCCAGTACTTCCCTTTGTGCTCGAGACGGCCCCGATCGCGGAGACGGACAAGCGTCGGGCCAACCGATCCAGAGGTGACACTCGTTGACTCGGCAATCTCACCCTGAGTGAATGCTTTATCAGCGTACTCGCTGAGGAATGAGAGGATTTCATGTGCGTTTGTCCCTGGGCTCGGTCCGTTATCCTCATCGTGGATGTTCTCGAAGTGATCTGCGCTGATCGGCATATCGTACTGTTTGTACTGATTTGTATTGGATGTATTGTTTGCTCGTAGGATGGATAGACTACCAGGTGAATCCGAAAACTCGCCGCTGAAAGCGCAGTATACGGATGCATGAGTTTAAATTCCCTTCAGTGGGGCCGATGGCGACCTGTATCTGGTAATCCTGCCCTTACAGAGACGCTGTAGTGTCCGCCAAAGATTTCGTCGGCGCTATCTGCCCGACGATCAACCAGGTGAGATGAAACTTGCTCAGGATGACGCCACCCGAATCTGTCAGCGTGTTGNAAGATTTCGTCGGCGCTATCTGCCCGACGATCAACCAGGTGAGATGAAACTTGCTCAGGATGACGCCACCCGAATCTGTCAGCGTGTTGTTGACCACGGCATGGATACTGGGTTGGTTGCTGAGCAATTCGAGATCACTCAGCGGCGAGTCCAGCAACTCGCCAAAGCGTACCGTGAGAGCGGTGAGATCCCACAGCTGGAAACACCCAGACGCAGACCCTACGCAGAGTATCCTGACGACCTCGAAGAACGGGTACTCGACCTCCGCCAGCGCCTCCGCGCTGGCGCAGTCGTCATCGCCCATGTACTCCGCGTCAGAGACGGCCTCTCAATCGCCAATAACCGCGTCCATGAAATTCTTCAGGAGCACGACCACGTGCCGAGAATCCTACCAAGCAGGGCCGCAGGCAGCCGTGGGTTCGTTTCGAGCGCGAGAACGCGGCGGTGACGGTCCATCTGGACTGGTACCACAACGACCGCGGACAGCAGGTGCCGGCGGTCGAAGACGATGCCTCGCGGCGCGTCTTCGACATGATCGAGGTTGACTCCAGTTCGGCAAGCCAAGCCGTCGAACTCCTCGACAGCGTTGACGAGGAGTTCGACAGTCCGATCCCGATCTTGGAGGCCATCACCGATCACGGATCGGAATTCGTCAACCCCCGCCAGGATGATCGTCCGTGTCTCGATCACGAGTTTGAACGCTTTCTCCACGACAATGACATCGAACACACGCTCTGCAAGGTCGGGCGACCACAGTCGAACGGGAAGATCGAGCGGTTCTTCCAGACCTACGAGAAGCACCGCCAGCGGTTCGGAACTCTGGATGAGTTCCTCACCATCTACAACGAGGAGCGCCCGCACATGAGCCTCGACTAGGACACGCTGGAGACGCCAGACGAGGCATTCGAGCGGTTGGTGCCATCGCCAGCGGAGGGCGGTGGCGACTTGCTCGCAACCGAGGTGACCGTCGATGGATGACCGACGANGGTGCCATCGCCAGCGGAGGGCGGTGGCGACTTGCTCGCAACCGAGGTGACCGTCGATGGATGACCGACGAAATCTTTACCGGACAGCACAGGGATCAGTACCCGTCCGAATGGTTTTTCTGGAGTAAATACCTGCGGTAGCGTAGAGTATGGATGATAGATCCTGAGGAAGTACTCGCTAAGCAGAACGGGAACTATCACGGCGTGACTGGCATCTCGGAGACGGGTTCGCTTGTTGCAATTAGCGAGCACAACGGGCGAGTCGCGCTGTTTGGCGAATCCGGTTCCAGCAGCTATATCAGCGCCCCAACCAGTAGATCGGTCTCTCACATACATATCTCGGAGGATGGTCCGAAAGGAGTCCTTGCGTTCATGGATGGCGGGATCGTCATGGGATTCGGTGATGGAGAGACGTGGACGCACCAGTACAACGGGCTCTGGGACATCGCGCCGGTTCACGATCTAAGCGGAGCCTGTGTGTGTACGAGGCCTCGGGAGGGGCCAGGAACCATCCGGTACGTCAAAGGCAACGAAGAGATGTGGGGGCAGCCACTGGAGGACGCTGTGGGAGAGAGGGTATCGGCAAGTCAAGACGCTGGTGGAGTCGCAGTCGCTACGGGCCATTACCGTCTTGATGAGGATCCGTTATCTCGTTTCGGAACGCCCGGCATACTCTTCTACGAATGGGGTGAGCAGGAGTGGTCGAAAGAAACCGAGGAGGACGTTATTGGGCTTGTCTTCGACTCCGACAATGACCGTGTCACCGCCGGTTTGGACGACGGCTCGATCGTCTCGTACAGTTTAGATGGCGAGGTTCTCACCAACGAAAACGGCGTCCGCAAGGCGACAGACAAACTTTGGAGTGGCCAAAATGAAGGTGGGTTCCTCTCTGTTTCGGAGGACCACACGTCGATTGTCTCACACACACTAGGAGTGCTTCGGTGCTTCGACACGCGAGGTAATCTACAGTGGAAAGCGAATATCGAAGGGATGTCGAGAGACGAGAGGTCGGTTCAGGTCGATAAGACCGGCGATAGGGTTCTCGTCACGACGATCGATGAACACGCGTACCTCGTGGAACGAGGGGACTGCGTTTGGGAGGAATCGTATCCCGGAGGCCCTGTCTGGGGCTCACTTTCGACGGACGGAAGTACATGGTGTATCGCCGATGAGGATCTTGACACCCAGATCACTACTCTCAACGTCTACCGAGATCCAGAGCATGGAGGATGATCCAAGCGCTTACGATGGCTACGGTGAGGTGTTCAGAGGCTCCCTGAGAAATGATCCAGAGCAGGAGATCAAGAGTCTCCGAGATCAGACGCTAGAGTGCATTGAGCAGTTCGACGTAGACGACGTTAATGAAGACGGTCGGTACTTCATGTCGCCGGATGAGAGCACTCAGCTCTTCACGTACTTCACAATGGTCGCAGCGGTAATCGAAGAACTCTCGATTGGCCTCTTAGCGGAGGTGCTGACCGACACCGAGACAAGCTCGGTGAAATCGTCGAGCGAGTTCTTCGAGAGAAAGCTCACACAGGAGCGCCGCCAGAACCTCCTCCTCCATACTGGGATTATAGACGAGGGAACACACGGCGAGATGGAGAAGCTACGGAATCACCGAAACACTATCGTCCACAGCTATCGCCAGAGGAAGTTCGTTCGGGACCTGGACGAAACAAGAGACATGATCAATGGTGGGTATCGGGTCACTGAACGCTTATGGGGAAAATTTCGGGATGTGCAGTAGACTATATTCCCTGTAATATAATCGATAAGTGTCGAAATCGAAAGGTGAAAGGAAGTTCCTCGCCACATTGATCAGAAGTGGGGCGATTAGAATTCGTAGTCGGAGATGCCGAGAAAGTCGCAACCGTTACCCCCTCGCAGCAAGAGATTCCGGATAGCGGAGTGGGATAGCCAGACATTCCAGCGGGTTCATATCCCGCAGATCGGTGGTTCGAATCCACCCCCCGCTATGTCTTCTGCATGCAAATCACCAGTCGTGTTTACCCCCTCAATTGACCTTCGCAAGACTCACGTCGCCAGTAGCGCGGTTAATGTGGACGTTGAACGTCCCATTGTCGCCAGTACGCGCTCTGACAATCCACGTGCCGCTCACCCGGTACGGTTCGTCCGCGATCGAGGTCACCTCGTAGCCGTCGTCTTCGAGACTCCGAGTTGCGAGGTCAATCGCCTGTTCGGTATCCGTGATGGCTGCCTCGTGGCTCGATAACGAGACCGTGAGAACTGGCACGTCACTTGCCCGAACGACTCGCTCGGTGACGCTCCCGATCAAGAGTCGGTCGAGACCCGATCTCCCACGGGTTCCCATCACGACGAGGTCGATATCGTGTTCATCGGCGTAGTTGAGGATCGCCTCGTGTGGAGTGCCCTGTTCGATATCACCCATGACAGCGACGTCGCGTTCGGCCGCCACATCCTCGACGTGTTCGATGGCGTTGGCTCCCTCCCGTTCGTACGAATCGACGATTTGGTTTCGGTTCGTCTCAGGAATCTCGGCGTCGTCGACGACGTAGAGCGTGTGGAGAGTCCCGCCAGACAGCTCCGCGATGTCTACTGCGTGTTCGAGCGCGCTCGCTTGGTTACTCCCGTCCGTTGGGAAGAGGATTCGGTCGTACATCGTTTCGTTTCCAGTAGACTGTACGCCATCCGACCGATAATGGGCTATGCCAATTCTCGATTTGTGGGAACGTGATCGGTCCTACCGACTGGCGACGAATCACATGCCGTTACTGAAACATCAGATACGCGAACATGATATTCACGGAGAAATCGCCTTGAGTACCCACTTTTCGAGACCACGGCGCTCGGTCGTGAACTCTGGAAGTACATCAGTCGGATCCCCATCTGCGCCGGTGAGGGTGACCAAAAATTCGCCGACTGGGGTTGGATCGCGGTCGCTCACGAGATAGAGCGGCTCCCCCGAATCAAGAGATTCAAACGTTTCGCGCACCCGCTCCACCCGTTGTTGGGCTTCGAGGCCACGGATGTCAATTGGATCTTCAGGGAGTTCGAGGCGATCAGCATCATCCAACTGCTCACCAACCGACTCAGCCAATCTCTCGAATGCTTCGGGGGCGGTGCCCGGTTTCGGTTGCGTCTGCAAGTCAGGCGAGAACGGAAGACGAGTCAATACCGGCATATCGAGTTCTTCAGTCAGCGTCCCCCCGGGGAACATATCGTGGTTCTTCCCGCAATCGTCGCAAACGAAGTGGTCCATATTCAGCACATACCCGAGAACCGGGACACCGTTCTCCTCGAACAGACGCCGACTCCGACGGGTATCCTCCACGCTGGTGTGAAACGGCGTCGTGACGAAGACAACACCATCAATAGGGACCTCTTGCAGCGTCGTCAGCAGTACGTCGCTAGTGCCGGGCGGCAAGTCGATGACGAGTGTATCGGGGTCGTCCCATGCAGTGTCGGCGAACAGGTCGGAAAGCGCGTCGTGGGCCATCGCTCCCCGCCAAGCCAATGGACCACCCTCAGTCATCAGGCCCACGCTCATTACCTCCATACTCCCGACGGTGGCCGGAATCGGATTATCGTCATCGTCGGACAGTATCGGACCATCGACATCGAGGAGGGAGGGGACATTGGGACCGAAGATATCCGCGTCGAACAAGCCCACATCGCGATCGGCCGCGAAAGCGCAGGCCAGCTGGGTGGCGACAGTGGATTTTCCGACCCCACCCTTCGTCGAGGCGACGGCGATCACAGTGTCGATCTCGGCGATTGATACCCGGTCATCGGTATCGACTTCCGCGGGTTCGACGTGGGCACTCTCGACGCCAGCCACGTCTTGAACCGCGTGCAACATCGTATCCATGACTTCAGTGCTGGTCCGGGGATCGAACTGGGCCAAATTCGCCTCGACGGTGACCGAGTCCTCCTCGATGGTAATATTCTCGACCAGCCCGGCCTCGAATACGTTCATTCCGGACCGGGAGTCCTCGACCGATCGAAGCGTCTCTTCTACGTCTTCCTGAAGTTGAGGTTCGTGTTCACTCATGATTCAGAGAGTCGGTTGGCGATTCAGCAGGTCCTCTCCGGGGAGGAGCGTGTCTCCTTCTTTCATTGCTCCTGTGAACCGCCGCCGGAAGCGATCAGGATCGACCGATCTAGCGTGTCTAGCGGTCAGCGCCACGATGTCACTGTCGTCGGAGGTTGCCATTCCCTCCAACGTCCGGCGAGCACGGTCGTCGTCGATCCCACCGAGGACGTGGGCGGCCCACTCTCGGACACGCTCACTTGGATCGGTCGCCATCTCGATAGCGTCGTCTTCGATATCCTCGCCGCGAACTTTGAACAGCGAGATCAGAGCGTTCCGGCGAGCAGCATGGTGGTCGTCCTTCAATGCAGCCTCCATCCGTTCGGCATACCCTTCTCGGTCGATACGATCGAGTGCAACGAGCGCCTCAGCCCGAACCCAGGGGTCCTCGTCGTCGTGCGAGATGGCGAGTGCGACATCGCCAGCGTCGTCGGCTCGGAGTTTGGCGAGTGATTCGATCGCAAACTGTCGGACATCGGAATCATCGTCTCCGAGCGCGATCTGCGATAGCGCGTTCACAACCGCCGCTGACCCGTCGGTTTCGGCGAGCGCGAGCGTGGCACGCCGCCGTTCCGTTTTCGATCCATCCTCGAGGTCAGCAAGCAGTTCGCGGGCCGATGCGTCGGCTACTGGATCGGTGTCACTCGCGGTCAGTTCGTCCGGAGTCATTTCCCCGAGCGTGACGTCTCGGCCTACCTCGATGTCCGCGAGACTGTCGAGGGTGTGATCGAACCCTGGACTCTTTCGCGGGTCGAGTTGTGGGTCGGGGTCGTCTTCGATTTCTTCGTACTCCGGGTCATCCGAGTACGGGTCGCTCTCGCACCCGCACCCGCTATCACAGCCGCAGTCGTGGTCGTGATCGTGGCTCATGCTGAATCACCTCTGGTATCGAATAGAATCCCGAGAATGAGTGCTACTGCAAGTACGACACTGAGTGCGCGCGGGATCGACGAGGGAACGCCCGCCATCAAGAGCAGGAGTCCCGCGACCGCCGGCGTGATTCGGTGACGCATTACTCCTTCTGTTATCGTTGCGGTCAGGCCACCCACGGCTGCCGCGAGCAGGACCGCCGATGCACCGACGGCGCTTCCGGCTATTAGCACGATCGCCCCCGAGACGAACGGGGCAGATGCGGTCAGGGAGAACGTTCCAACTCCAGTGAGAGCGCCAACCGCGAGCGGGCCAAGGCTCGATCGAACAGCAAGCGGAGTCGCTGCCATCCCGATGAGTGCGAGCGTCGTCCCGGCAGGTCGGAGCGTAGCCGGGCGGACACCGATGACTCCAAACAACGAGAGGGCCAGGCTTCCGAGAAGCGCTATCGCGACGAGGCCACCAAGGGTCTGCCATCGATAGTCCTGGCGTTCGAAACCTCTCGCTCGGCCGATCAGCAGCAACCAGCTTCCGGCGACGATGACGCCGACCGCCGGCACAGCGATTGCGGTTGTCAACGCCGATAAGAGACCGAAGACGCCGACAAGTATCAATCCGATTCGTTCCCATGCCTCCTCGGCCGTCACACCAAGAAGGATAATCCCGCCAGCCGGGCCGACAACCGCCGCAGTCGTCACTGTATCGAACCATACGCTGGAACTAACCAGTGGAAGACCGACGGGAACGTTCACGGCGATTCGAGTGAGGGTCAGCAGAGCGATGCCGACTACTGCTACGAGACCCGCCGAGAGTCGAACCGTCGGCGTCTGCGAGTTTGGAACGACCTGGGAGGCTGCCCCCGCGAACGATCGCACACGTTCGCTCATTCTGCCGGTCGATTGACTCATCTCACTCGCCCTCCAGCTGTTCGAGGAGTTCCTCGCGATCCGTAGCGGTGAACTCATCGAGTAGCCGAGCAAACCGCCCGTATGCACCCGTGTTCGGTTCGTTGTCGATGCGTTCGACGACGCCTTCGACGAGAATTCGGAGATGACGGTCGAGGAGATCGAGCCGTGCTCGTGCAGCATCCGGATCGTCCTCGACGGCTTCGCGCCGGGCGAGATAGCCAGCGAACTCCAACTGGAGGACGAGGTAATCGTGGTGTTCCCGGTTGGAGGATGCAGGTCGTACCCCGTAGTAATCGTAGGCCCGCGCGAGATCAAGGTTCACGTCGGTCCACGACGCCTCAGGTCGGTAGGCTGATTCATAGAGCGGAACCGGTGGTTCGTCGGTCGAGAGCGTACCATCAGTCCGGTCCTCATATTCCGAGTAGCCAATGACGAAGAGGTCGTTGTACCGGGCGCAGAAGGTATTGTAGTCATCGTCGGTCCCGACCGTTTCCGTGGCGACGTCGAGGGGTGTCCGAGCGAGTAGGTCGTCGAGGTGCTCGCGGAGGTCGTCCTCGGCAAGCGCAGTGTGGAGGCTCTCGGACGGGTGTTCGAATGCACTAGCAAGTAAGGCGTACACTGTTCCGCGGGCCGCCGCATCCGGTTCGAGATCCTCACGATCGAGTGGTGGATCATCGGGTTCCGGTGCGGGAACGTCGGTCGTCATCAGGACCCACCTCGTCTGACTGCCGTTACAGTGACGACGGCGACGACGGCGATAGCGAGTCCTGCAATGGTCCAGAGTACCGTCTGGTACGGCGGCCCCTCTGGCCCGGGTCCGAACGGAAACGTGTACCACTCACTGACAGCCTTTTGCCCCGCACGCTCGGTGTTCGACCCGTTCCAGACCGCAAAGGAGACGGGCACGTCCTGGTCCATCGCCATCGAGCCGCGGTTCGTTTCGTTGGCAGCAAGGCTCCGCGAGAGTACCACGTGCCACCGACCATCTCGATATGTGGCGTTGGTCGAAATAGCGGTCTGATTGAACGGCATCGTCGTCCCTGGACCGGCGGCCAGAAGTTCCTGCTGACCCATTGCACCGTTCCACCACCAGACGTTCACCATCGCCTCCGGGCTCCCCATGGCGATACCGGGCTGTTGGCTGACGTTTGCTGGCAACTGAACAGCGATGGCATCGCCGTAGGAATTGAGGCGAGGCGCTTCGTACTGAGATGGCGTGACGTTGCCGTCCTTCGTCGCGTCCGACCACGACGCTCGGAGGAAGAGCCGCTGTTGCGTATGAATCGCCTCGACGTTCGCTCGGCTGATGGTGGTGTTATTAGCATCCGGCACTTGGCTCGGGGCGCTCGACAGCGGGACCGTGACAGTTGACGCATCGTTCCATACCGAAGCCGTCGGATTCGAGACCGAGTCAGCCTCCGATTGAGATGCTTCCATAACTGGAATCTGATCGGCGGGCGCTCCTGCAACGAGCATCGGAGCAAGTGCTGCAGCAAGGACGAACACCACCGCGACGAGCAGTTTCCGTGCTATCGCCGTGAGGTCCTCGGTCACCTGTTGAACACCTCTGGAACACCATTCCGAGACGCCCGAACTCGCGCCTCCTGGACGTTCATTCGAACGCCGCTGGAAGCGAGTTCCAGCGAACTCGACGGTTCGACGCGTCGCTTACTCACCGTCGAACGCCTCCAGTCGATACTGCTGAGCCGGGTTGTTGGTGGTGAGGATATCCATGAGCTCGCTGTCCTCACCACGTCGAACCCTGTCGCGATGACGCTCGATGGTGTCGAGCGCGTCGTGAACCCGATCGCCGAACAAGTTCTCAAGGAGGGGGCGCGGGATCCGCTCGACGTCAATACTCTCGCCGTCCTCGGAGTGTTGTGGTGGAGCGAACGGGGGGATGTAGTAGACGTTCGGTTGGGTGTGATAATCGGGGTGGAGCGGGAGTGCCACCTCGTGTTCGTTGACCAGCTTGTGAATCGGACCCTGTTCGTCGTCCAGAAAGCCGACCATCCGGAGCTGAGGCGGGCATTCCGTCGCACAGGCGGGCGGCACCGCGTCGCCGTCGTTGAGGTTGAAGTTGCCATCGCCCGATCCTTCGCCTTCGAGGCGGGGATAACAGAAAATGCACTTCTCCGAGCGCTTGCGCATGACGTTGTAGTAGACCTTGTTGTACGGACACCCCTCGACACAGTAGCGATAGCCGCGACACCGCTCTTGATCGACGAGAACGATCCCGTCCTCCTCACGCTTGTAGATCGCCTTCCGCGGACAGGCTTCGGCACAGGAAGGATGGGTACAGTGGTTGCAGATGCGCGGGAGATAGAAGTAGTACGAGTTCGGGTACTCGCCCGCACCTTGGTCTTCGTCCCAGTTCGCTCCCCATTCGGGGTTCTCTCCCTGTGGGCGGAGGGGTGCGTCGCTCCCGTCGTACATCACCTCGGTATGGTTGAAATCCCACGCTCGGCCGTAGTCTTCCTGCGATGGGATGGAGGTGTCCCCTTCCTGATAGTCGAGATGCTCCTGATTTCCGGCCTGTTCGGCCGATTCGTACCCACCGCCGTCGTCCTCCCAGCCGCGCGGGTAGCCCTTTCCGGGTTGGGTCTCGACGTTGTTCCAGTACATGTACTCACGGCCGCCGGAATCGGTCCAGAGCGTCTTACAGGCGATCGTACAGGTCTGGCAGCCGACGCACTTGTTGAGGTCCATCACCATCGCTACCTGATGGTCGATCCCGTCTGCGATATCGATCTGCTGCCCGGACTGGGCCGTGGTGCTCTCATTACCACTGCTGGTCTCGTTGGTGGCGTTCTGCTGGTTCTGTGAGCTCATTGGGAATCACCGCCGGAAGCCTCATCGGGCGAATCGCCCGGAATCACGTCGAGATCGGACGTGTTACCGCTGGCCGTCGCGTTGGTACTCGTACTCTCACTGCTTGTTGTCGTCTCGTTGCTTGCCGTCCCGTCGGTCGTTCCACTTGTTGTATTCATTGTGCCAGAGTTAGCGGTGGTCTGATTCGCCGTCGTGGTTCCCGAACTCCCGTTTTGATCTTGGGCGGTTGTAGTGGCAGTCCCCTCACCCGTCGCTTCGTCTTCGACCAGTTCGACCTCGACGTGGACGTCGCTATTAACGCCAGTTGGCCCCCAGTAGTTGGGAACGAATTCGAGGTGTTCGCCGCTGTCTGCGGGATACTGCACCAGCTGCGTCGGCTTCATGTACATCCCGACGAGCGTGTTGAAGTTCCCGCGGCTCGGGAACTGGAAGCGTTCCCACGCGAAGTAGAGCTTCGCCACGCCGGGCTGGGCACTGGGATAGATCTTGACGCTCACCTCGATTTCGTCGAGGTCGTTGTAGATTCGAACGGTGTCACCGTCCTCGATCCCGCGCTCTTCGGCGTCGTCGGGATGCATGTAGACGATGGGTTCGCCGCGCTGGAGACGGAGCATATGCTTGTTGTCCCGCCACGTCGAGTGGATCGACCACCGTCCGTGGGGCGTGTTGTACTGGAGGGGGTACTCTTGCTCGGACTGAAGCACTTCAGGTTCCTTGTACGTCGGCACTGCCTCACCGAGATCGAGGAACCAGTCGTGGTCGATGTAGTACTGCTGGCGGCCGGTGAACGTCGGCCACGGGTTCTTCTGCTGGACATAGCGCTTCCAGGGCGTGTACGGTTTGCCCTCCTCCAGCGGTGAGGTCCAGTGATCGCCCGCCGCCTCAAATCGTCGTGGATGCTCGACCGTATCGTCGAACGTGATTTGACTATCGCTCCCCTCGGGATTGGTCTCCTCGGAGTGATCGAGAATGAACTCGGAAGCCGCTTTGTCCTCTTTTAATGCACCAGATTCGTCGTCCGGCCAGTTTCGCACGTAGTCGTCGTGGACGCTCGTGAGGTCGATCTGACGATCGAACTCGCGGTCCTGAATCGGACTCAGATTCCGTTCGGTTGCTATCTCCTGGACTTTCTTCGCGATTAGCCGGAAAATCTCCCAGTCCGTTTTCGACTCGCCCAGCGGTTCGATCGCCGGGGTAAACGGATGGACGTACGAGTGCATGTCGGTCATATTCAGGTCGTGTTTCTCGTAGTGGCTCGCGGTCGGCAGCACGATGTCGCTGTACAGTGCCGTCGAATCCATCCGGAAGTTGATATCGACGATGAGATCGAGTTTCGGCCAGAGAACGTTCTCGATGGCGATGCCGCCCTTCGACTGGTTGAAATAGTTACCTCGCCAGCAGAAGAAGACGCTCGGATCGGGGCGCGAACCATCCTCACGCTCTTTCGGATAGACGGGCATCCACCCATTATCAATGGATTCCTGAATCCGCTGTCGAGTATCGGGTTCGACGTTTCCGAGAATGTCGCCGTGGAAGTACGTCCAGAGCGTTGTCGGAACTGCCCGAACGCTCTCTGTCGGGAACGAGAGCTGTTGCCAGCCATTGTACGTCCAGATTTTCTCTTGGCCGACATAGTGGTCGAACCCAGTGCCCTGTCGACCGATGTGACCAGTGAGAGTGACGAGCAGCTGGATCGCCCGGTTCCCGAGATCGTTGTGATACCAGTCGTTGACGCCCTTGCCGTGGATGATCTTGCCCTTGTCTACGTTGGCGAACTCGCGGGCGATCTCCTGATGGGTCTCCTCGCCGACGCGGGTGAGCTCGTGTACGCGTTCGGGGGTGTAGTTCGACAGCTCCTCGGTGACGTGCGACCAGACCGACCGGACTTGCACGCTCCCGTCCTGGAGATCGACTGACTGGTTCACGTCCAACCGTGGATCGAAGTCCAAGGCGATGCTCGCACTGTCGTCGTGTTTGCCATCGCGATTGCCGAGCGACCCCGGCGCGTTCCGGAGGTTGCCTTGCTGATCAACCATCGCGAACACTTTGCCCGCCTCGCCGCTGGTCGAGAGGCTCGGCACGTCGGCAACGCGAAGGAACTTTCCGGTGTCCTCGCGGACGAGGAAGGGCATATCCGACTGCTCTTTCAGGTGTGCTTCGTCGTGTAGGCCCTCGTCGACGATGGTCCGAGCCATTCCGAGAGCAAGTGCTGCATCGGAGCCAGCTTTCGGTGACAACCAGTCGTCACAGTGGATGGCTGTCTGGGAGTAGTCGGTAAAGATTCCGACCCGCTTGGTCCCCTTGTATGCGGCCTCGAGGAAGAACTTGGCATCCGGGATCCGAGTGACATTGATGTTCGACCCCCACGCGATGATGTAGTCAGCATCGTACCAATCGGCACTCTCGGCGTTGTCGGTCTGCGTACCCCATGTAATGGGTTCACCCGGCGGCAGGTCGGAGTACCAGTCGTAAAACGAGTGGCTCACGCCGCCGATGAGGTTGACGAACCGCGATCCCGAAGCGAACGAAACCGGACTCATCGCCGGGATCGGCGTGAATCCGGAGATGGCATCGTAATTGCCCTGCTGGACTTCCTCGATCACCTTCTCGGCGATTTCGGTGAGGGCTTCGTCCCACGAGATGCGCTTCCATTTCCCCTCACCACGTTCCCCGACCCGCCGCAGGGGGTGTGTGATGCGCTGCTCGGCGTTCACGTAATCGGTGTAGCACGCTCCTTTCTGACAGCCGCGCGGGTTCGAAGAAGGCAGTTCGTCGTTGATCTCGGGATAGTCGGCGGCCTGCTCCTCGCGCCAGACCTGGCCGTTCTTGACGTAGACGTTCCATGAGCAACTCCCCGTGCAGTTGACGCCGTGGGTACTCCGGGCTACCGAGTCCCAGTCCCACTTCTCACGGTAGAAATCCTCCCACTCTCGATACGGGTAACTCCCGATGTAGTCCGATCCATCGACGTTCTCGATCCCGCCCATCTGAGTGAGCTCGTCGCCGATGGTCGTACCGGTCAGGCCGAGTGCGGTCGTGAGACCGAGCCCCTTCAGGAACCCTCGGCGACCGACACCGCTGTTCGATTCGTCTGCGTTCTCTACGTCCACGTTCGATTGGTTGTCACTCATGATTGTCTCCCGATGAATACTGTCGTGAGTCCGAGTACCGCTCCGCTGATGCCGAGCAGCAACCCGGCCATCGTTGCGCCGCCGACCTCCAACCCCGCTACGATGAGTGCGAGGCCAGCCAGTTTCGTTGCATAGTCGAGTAGCCGATAGACTCGACCGTCCACTGTCACACGGTGGTCAGTCATCCGCCTCACCTCCCGAGGGCGACGAGTCAGCAGCTGGATCATCGCTCGGTCCGTCGGTTGGTCCGTTCTCTGACGTCGGCTTCATCGACCGTGATCCACCATCTGCGGCAGGTTCGCCGCGTTCTTGTGACTCTTCTGAGGTATTGTCACGAAGGATGTAGTACGTAATCGCCCCAGCCACGAGGGGATAGACCAACGTTGCGACAAGCAGTATGTTGTTGATAGTACCAGTCGAGACAGCGATGACGTCCGCGAGGATATTGTTCATCCCGGCGATCGACGCGATCATGATGAACGTCACTGCCGCGACCCCGACAGCAGTCTGCCACGGGCGTCGCAGGGGATTGACAGTGAAATGAGTCGGACCCTTTCGGTAGTCGATGAACGGCCACAGGAACACCAGACCGAACACGATACCCGGGAGAACCATTCCGCTGAGGAACTCCGTCGAGACGTGGATATCGGTGAACGGAACGGTGAAACTCATCCACGACGGCATCACCTTCAGGAAGCCGAACACCCACATCAAAAACCAGTCGGGCATGATGAGCTCGGGCGTGCTCGCTGGATCATTAGGACCGTACGCCGCAACGTTGTGGACGGGGAGAAATCCAGCGAGTAGGGAGACGAACGCCAACGTGAGGAAGAACACCACGACGCTTACTGCGGCCTGATTCGGGAACGCGGGCAAGCCAATGACGTACGTATCGTCGTCTTTCTCAACCGTTTGTTCACCCGCTACGTCGCTGCTCCGCGGACCTTCGGTGTGCTTCTGTCGGATTAGTATCGCCATATGAACCCCGATCAGCGCCATGATGGCGACTGGGATGGCAAAGACATGCAGGAAGTAAAACCGTGGAAGAGTAGCGCTGGAAGGATACTCTCCTCCAAACACGATTTTTGAGATGATATCACCAACTATCGGTATCGAGTTGGCGATGCTATACCCGATGCCGGTTGCGGTGCTGGCGAACTCGTCGAATGGTAGTGAGTACCCTGTGTACGCAGCAAAGATGGCCAGCAAAGCGAGCAGACCGCCGACCACCCAGTTCGGCTCGCGGGGATTGCGGTACGCTCCGGAAAAGAACACGCGGAGCATATGCAGCCCGATCGACGCCACGAAGAAGTGCGCGGCCCAGTGGTGTAGCCGCCGGAGGAACATCCCGAAGGGAATGTCGTAGGTGATGTAGAGAACACTCGCGAACGCTGCTGGGAGCTCCTGATCCTGATACTGGGCAACGCTCCCGTCGTACGTGACTTCAGTGGTGCTTGGCTCGAAAAAGAATCCCAGGAAGATACCCGTCATCACCAGCAGGAAGAACGTGAATAGCGCGACCTCGCCGAGTAGGAACGAGTCTTCAGCCGGGAAGGCCTTCCCGAGGAACTTGCTGCTGTCTTCGAGGTCGAATCGCCTGTCAAACCAGCCGTAAATGCGGTTCAACATGCGTTCTCACCCCTGTACCCCGACTGCTCCGTCGAAATCCCCGGTGGCGATGAGGTAGCCATCGCTGGACAGCGTGATGGGGAGCTGCGGAAGTGGCCGCGGCGGCGGCCCGCCGACGACCGATGCCCCCTGAACTGGATTGAACTTCCCGAAGTGGCAGGGACAGACCATCGTTTGGCCCTCCTGATTCGCCACCATACATCCCGCATGCGTGCAGACTTTCGAATACGCCGCATAGCCCCCGACGGTGAATTCGAGGTTTGTTGGCTCGGCGTACTGCTCCTCGGGGAACCGAACCAGCAAGGTCGGCGCATCTTCGAGCCCCGGACGCGGTTCAGGAAAGACGGTCATGAAGTCACCCATCTCCAGCTGGTTTTCGCCGATCTGGTTGCCTTCCGCATCCACGAGCGGCACGCTATCGCTATAGGTGGGACCGTCGTATTCGCGCTCGAACACACGGGTCAGTCCCGCAAGCGGCGCGGCCAGGCTTCCGACCGCAGTCAGGCCACCAACTGTGGCGAGGACCTTCGCCATGTCCCGTCGGTGGAGTCTCCCACCCTCGCCGTCGTTGGATGTCGATTCCGCACCGCCGTCAGCGCGAACGCACGGACAACTCTCGCACGAGTCGGTCGATTGGTCGTCAGCCAACGGTCGTTCGCGATCAGTTGGCTGTGTTGAATCACTAGACGGCGGCAGGATGGGTCGCTAAATCAAAGGCGTTGAAGCGAGAGACTTGAGTTGATCATGACGCAAATC
>NZ_AOME01000088.1 GCF_000336935.1 Halococcus salifodinae DSM 8989
ACCTATGCGAGCAGATCGCCCGCCGAAACGCGGGCGATCTGCGGACCCTCGCTGCGGACAAGGGCTACGACAAGACCGTTCTCCGTGAACGGTTGCGTGAGCTCGGGATTCGGCCGCTCATCAAGCACTGCGTGCGCGCACCGTACGACCACGCTCACAACGTCCGAATCGACGAGGATCTCTACGCACAGCGGTCGATGACCGAGACTGTCAATTCAGCCGTGAAGCGCTCGCTCGGCTACGCCGTGCGAGCGCNAGAGATCACCCTGATGTGTGTCGTCTACAACATCAAACGTTCCGTCAAGCAGTGAAATCCACCGCCCTATGGCGATTCAACACAGCCGATCAGTTGATTGATTTCGGTCTCTCATGGGTCAATGCTCCCGTTTCTCCGCTACTTCGACGTGTGGCATGAACCAGGCGTAGTACGCGACAGTCAGTGCGGCCAGCGACAGGAACAGCCCCGTCGCGTAGAGGCCGAAGTACTGCGTCCGGGCCAGTGTCAGGTATTCACCCGTGAACAATGCCGAAAACACGATAGCGAGCACGGTCAGCGCTCCCATCACGATGATCCCCTCGTTCGATCCAGTCGCGTCGTGGTACTCGACGAGCCAACGATTTTCCGCAGTCAGCCACGAGGGACGATTGACGCCACCGTCCGTCCGCTCATCTGGCGGCTCCGGTTCACGTTCAGCATCATTCTGACCGGAGTAGCCCCCATCGGAAACGACTGCTTCGGCATCTGGATCGGATGGTCTGACAGCGGTGTTCATGAAGCGATGAGCACCGACCAAAACGCCGTAGAGCCCGAACAACGCGATCCACACGATGACACCGACCTGACTTGGCGAGAGTTTGTTCGGCAGATCGACCGGGCCACCAAGGGGCTGGATTTCGCTCACGCTCTGGTCGATCTGGATTTCTTCGCTGGTCGCTTCTCCCTGGATCCCGACGTACCACATTGGAAGCAGCACCAGCGCGATGAGTACGCCAATGACGAGCGTTTCTCGCCTCACCATTGGATGGTCCACTGATTCGTTCGCATCACTTCGTCCCTCCCTTCTCCGTCCCGGTCCATCGGTGTCGATACGTTTGGCGACGTGCGCGCTGGGGATCGAACACCGTGACCATATCATTTCTCGACACCAGCGGGGTGTGAGTCCCCTCCCTCCATACTGGGGGAGTTCAAATACTCCGAGCGTGTCATAGAATCCGTCTCATGCCGTGAGCATCTCGCGGCCAGGGTTGTCTCCTCGTTCATCGTTAGTGATCGCGACGACTACTCGGAGGCACAGCGCGAGGAACACCTGCGCCCGTGCGTGGACGCGGCCTCGGGCGCGGACGGGCCCGAGGCCGCAGTTCTTGACTGCATCGTTGGTCCGTTCGACNAGGAACACCTGCGCCCGTGCGTGGACGCGGCCTCGGGCGCGGACGGGCCCGAGGCCGCAGTTCTTGACTGCATCGTTGGTCCGTTCGACCTGTGTCCGGCGGTTGTACGTCTCGTCTAAGACCGACCGTTTGAGCTGAACGCCCTCGCTGTGGTTTTCGATGCGGTCTTCGACCCGGTACTCGATATCGAGCGGATCGTCCGTATTTCGCGGGTTGTACGGGGCGATTGGCACGACCTCCTGCTGACCGCAGGGGTCGTGCCAGTCCAGCGTGTCGTACGCACTGTCGCCGATCATCCAGACCGGTACTTCGACGGCGAGCGCGTCACGCGTGACGCGCATCGCCGTCTCCTCTGGCGCTTGNAGCGTGTCGTACGCACTGTCGCCGATCATCCAGACCGGTACTTCGACGGCGAGCGCGTCACGCGTGACGCGCATCGCCGTCTCCTCTGGCGCTTGTTTTGCTGGTGTGAACTCCGCTGCGATGGGTACCTTCGCTCCCGACGAGACGATCGTACAGCCGAAGCCGTAGTAGTGCGCTTCAGCGGTTGAATCGTAGTTCCACGAAGCGTCGTCGTTCCACGGAATCGCTTCAACGTGAGTCGAATCGATTCGGTAGGTAGAGTCGAGCAGGCCCCGAACGGCGGCCTACTCGACGAGATGGTCAAAGACATCGTCAACAACGTGTTCGAGATCGGTGAGGAAGCGATCGACCGCGTCTCTCGACGGCGGTCGATCGAAGCCACAGCTGAACCAGACCAACGGCTTCTGGAGTTCCCGTGTGACAGGACGAGTGCCGTAGACGTCCTCGTAGTAACAGTGGAGAAAGCCTTGGAAGAGCTCTGGTGGCTCATGGACTCGTGTTCGCCCCCGATCGCAGGGGGCGAACACGTCGTACTCCAGTAGAAACTCGAACTCAAGATACTCGAACAGCGGTACAGTCTCGATCGCCGCGACATTCAAGAAGTCGTCGGCTGAAGCTACGTTTTGCAGGGCTTGGGCGTTGTTGGACACAATTCCCACGCCCTGCAACCTCGCATGTGACGTTTTCTATGACACGCTCATATCCCTCCAATCGTGACCGCCCTTGACCCTACTCGCATCCTCTGATTGCTCGGTGAAAAGACGGGATAGCGCTCCACGATAGCTCGCTCGCTGAAGAGGGATGCTCCACCCAGCCACCGTGCTGATAGGTCTTTCCGAACATGTTCGACAATAAACTCAAGTGAGTGGCTAAGCGACTCCGGAGTATGGGGGACGGTATCTTCGCCGAGCTGGAGGTCGGAGGGCCTGCCTCATGCCGACTCCCAACGAAGGGGACCGAGACGGCTGCGACAATTAACAGCATCACGCGGAGTACGATACCGTCAGAGGACGAAGCCATCACTGAAGAGTTCACCGTCGAACAAGTGAACGGGAGGACGCGGGACGACTCCGACGACATCGCAATCGACGAAATCAAATCGATGACTCGAGTGTTCGATACTGACTCGGAAACCGTCTACCGATTCGATCGCGAGAGACGGGGCTGTGTCTGCGACCGAGTCGAGGCGCTCGGCTGTCCGGTTCGGGACGTCACCGTCAACGGTGACCAGGTCACCGTCACGTTCTTCGCAGTTGATATCGAAACGCTCCAGACCGTTATTAGGGATCTCAAGGAGCGGTTCGAGACTGTATCGGTTCGCCGGCTGCTACGTTCGGATGCAGACGAGGCAGAAAGTGACCTCATGTTCGTCGATCGGAGCATGTTCACCGACCGTCAGCGCGAGGTCCTCACCGTCGCGCACGACATGGGATATTTCGTTCATCCACGAGAAGCCAACGCCGAGACAGTCGCAGCGGCGCTTGATATCACGGTCTCGACGTTCACTGAACACCTCGCGGCCGCCCAGTCGAAGCTCATGGACTCGGTTCTTACTCGGTCGTGATATTAACTCCCAAACTATTGTGGGTGGCTCTTTGTAGTGGTGTACTCGAAGAGATTGCTCGTGACGAGCAGGGGTGCAGGCCAGCGGTATGATTTTCGGTGTCCGCACTGCGGCGAGTACGTCCAGATCGACGCCGATATGATGGAGCTATTACTCGCGTCGGGTTGTGTCGCCTGTGGTGGCCCGATATCGACAGAGGCGTTCAGTAACCACAGCAAGTGATATAGGGATTAACACTGATTCTCAGAGTTCCTCACATCACAGATTGTGGACTTGTTGAAATCGGCGTGCAACATACAGGGCGCGTATCGGTCACACCATTCTCTTAGATTCGATGTTATCGACAGAAAGTGAATTAAATGCTGCCTGTCCGCATTATCGTGTCCAGACAACGCAAGACAATTATCGGGATAGTCTCATTTTTCTATCTCGATCAGTCCAGACTTTCGAGGTCTCCGCGGCGTTCTCGTTGCATGATGCCGCCCGCGAATCGTCGGAGAGTGGCGACGAGTTCTTCTTCAGTTTCGTACGTCTCGACTCGTAGGTCCCACCGCATATTCGCCGATCGAATCATCGCACTCGTCACGTCGTCTTCATGGACGAAGACCAATCGATCACCGTGTGTTTCCGCGAGGTTTTCGAGAATGCTTCCGGCTTCTTCTCCGACGCCGAAGTTGTGACCGAGAAACGGAACCACGAACGCAGTCGCGTTGCTGCATCGGGTGTACTCGATGCTCTGGGTCACTGCATCTACATCGTCAGTGTCCACCCCGACGTCAAGGGCCAAAAACGCATTCACATTGGGAGTCATCCGAAGCTCTCCCTGCACCCGCCGTAAGAGTGCCTGCGCTGCGTTGATCTCGCCCCTGTTTTGGAAGAGTCGGCGCAACGGTCCGGGGAGATCTTCGATATCGATCTCACGGCGTTCCTCCCCGCTGAGTACGTAGTTGAGGTTGAACGACTTGTACGGCCCCATCAGGTAGAACAGGAAGCGGTCGTATTTCACACTCCCCAACCGCTCGACAATTAACTCGCGCGTGATCTCCGCGGTCATGGAGGGTCGTGCTTGGTCGAGAATATAAAGAGTGGCGTTTTCGAAAATTCTCGGCTTGACAAAGGCTAAGAGTCTTCCACCCGTATCCCGGCACAAGATGGCAATCGATCAAACGAGTACGATCGGCGGGGACTTCCCGGATGACCCAGAAGATCTGCTGCCGACAGACAGCATTCTCTGCCTCGATGAGTATCTCGAGATGCACGCCGCCGTCGGGCACCGTACCCGATACGAGATTTGCTACCGGCTCGTCCATGGCGGGGAAATGAGTCCCAAGGAGCTTGAGGAAGTGATATCCATCGATGACAGCACGCTCCACTACCACCTCAACAAGCTCGTCGATGTCGGTCTCATCGAGAAGCGCCAGCGCACCGAGCGAGGACAGGACGGTCTATATACATATTATCGGGCGACCGTGTTCGGAGAGGTCACGCTCAGTGAAGGCATCGATGAACTGATCCGCGGCGAGCAAGCGTTCGAAGAAATGTACGACAGTTCGACTACACCCGAATCTGAATCCTAACATGTCGATTTTGAGAAAATAGAGCCTGCGAAAAGCGCTTGTGTCCGAAGCGCTTACCCCAAATCGGACTAGGTCGAGCAGTTAGGCCCTGCCCGTCACCCGCAACACGGTCTTCAGCGGGGGCCGAACCCCGGGTGCGTCCGTGCCGACCGGCACGGGCCCCGCAAGCCAACGTCGAAGCCTCGTCCGTCGGGGGCGGCGGTCCACGGCCACTCGTCTGCAGGGACGACTCGCCGCGGTTAACCGGCGGCAGCCCGTCAGGCGCGGAAGCGAGCAGCGGACCGCCGGACAGCCGTCGCTCGCCGGGTCGCGGGGTGGAGGAGGCACGCGGGCTTCCCCATGCCGGAACGTCGGGCAACCCCGGACCGTCCATCTCCTATACTTCTATTCCGAAACCGATTGGTCAGGGTAGAACTGAGCCGTTATGACGAGATCTGCTTCACGAGTGAGCGTTTGGTACGCCCCCAGAGATGGGGGATCTCATCCTTGTCGGTCGGATGCTTCGGTCGAGTCGGTGTCACCAGTTCCATGTATCTTGAGGAACGCGCCGAGTGCAACCGGTGAGAGAACCGCCATCAGCCCGCTCCCGGCAAGCGCGCTACCCCACGGCGTTGACACCACTTCACTGATCGTCGGGAGATCGGGATTCCCGACAACGATCAACCCCTTCATCCCGAGTTCCTCATACGCAGGACAGGAGTATTTCACAACACGATTGCCGGTGAACGTCCACTCGAACGTCTCGCCAGTTTCTTCTCCGAAGTCAGTCCAGAACGACTCGTCTTCAGCAACCACGGTGAGCGCCTCGTTATCTTCGATCCGCCGCCAGACGACAGTCGTCTTTGGGTTGATATGGATCGCGGGAGGTGAGAACGCGAAATTCCCTCCATTGCCTGCTGCACCCACCTGAATCTCGACTCGATCACGGTCAGACAGATCGATGACGTTCTCGAAGTTCTCGGTGTCGTCGAGCCACCCACCGTATGGAGACGACGATCCATCACCGGACTGCTTCGATCCGGTATCGATGGTCGCATTAGCACCCACGAGGATTGCTCCTCGCATTCCCATACTCTTGTGCGGCAGACAAGCGTATTTGATCGCACCCTCCTTCTCGAAGGTGTGTTTGAACGTGTGGCCGGCCTCGCTCGCTATCTCGCTCTCGAACGCACCGTTTTCGGCAACGACGTTGTGACCACCGCCCTCGCCGGTCCATTTCCACGCGACTGTCGTCCCAGTATCGATGCGAATAGCCGGCGGCGAGAACGCGAAGTTACCGCCGTTGCCCTTCGTGCCGACAGTGACTTCGACTTGGCTTTGACCTGTTTTGTCGACGACGGTTTCGTAGTTGCTGACGCCGCCGAACCACCCGTCCGTAGCGTCGCTCCCTTCCTGTGCACTGGCAGTTCCTGCTGTGGCTCCGAGCGTTCCGACACCGACTGCCGTCCCGCCAGCAGCCTTCAGGAACCCTCGTCGGCCGACCTGCGCCGCACTCGGTTGTCCTCTCATTGCGTCCATTGAGATCACTCCCCGTCGTAGCCGGCGTACTCCATGAGCTGGGCGAAGATGTCCGAATTCATTGCCTCGCGATAGACGATCGCCCCGAGCATCCCGCCAGGATAGCTGTCCCTGTTCATAACGTGGTGGACTTTGTGGCAATGCAGGAGGTAGATACCGGGATCAGCATCGGCGGTGAACTCGATGGTGCGGCGTTCCGCAGGGGCGATGTTGGCGACGTCTTGAGTGTATCGTGCGGCTTCAGGGATCTGGCCACCGTCGGACTCGACCACCTCGAACCGATGGTTGTGGGTGTGGAGCGGGTGAGCCATATACCCGCCGTTGACGAGGTGGACTCGAACCGAGTCGCCCTTGTCGACGATGATCGGTGAGCCATCCTCAGGATGGAACGACCGCGGTGCACTCTTCCCGTTGATGGTGAACACATCGGGGTTGCGTTGCCGCGGGCTGTACTGGGCGTCCTCGCCGGCCATCATCCGATTGAGCCGCGAATCCCACTCTTTCACCGTCATGAAGTACTCCTTATCAGCTGGTTCGTACCCCTTCGGATCGATCCGGAGAATCCCGTACATCCCCATGTCGATGTGGCGGTGAGTCTGGTAGTGACAGTGATAGAAGTGGGTCCCAGGAACGTTCGCCGGGATGCTGTAGGTGTGTTTCTCACCGGGGCCGACCTCGATGCCGGTAGTCGTCGGTACACCGTCGTTTTTCCACGTGGTCTGAGACCCGTGGAAGTGGACCGTGTGCGGGCGCAACCCGTCCGAGTTGTCCAGCGTCACCTCCATGTCGTTGCCCTCGGTGGTCCGGAGGATCGGCCCCGGAACGCTCGCGGGACCGTCATCGGCCTTGAACGCCCAAACCTGGGGGAGCTCGATCGGGCCCCCCATCGTTTCTTTGGGGTGGACCGCGTGTCTGCACTGCTGGGTGCTGAGCGTCACTTTCCCGCCCTGCTCGTCGACCTGAACGACGTCGGGTGGGGACGTGTACGGAAGCGTTCCGTTGTCGGAGCTCACGTTCGCCGGTGGATCACCAAGCGTTGGGTTCGTCGATGATTCTTGGCCGATCGCCGTACACCCAGCCAGCACTGCTGTGCCGACACCCCCACTCGCCGCCAAGAATTCTCGTCGTGAAATCCCCGTGCCCGGAGCGCCGATGCGGTCGGTCATGATACAGTTGATCGTTCGGACGATCCGGAGATAAGCCGGGAGGCCAGTTCTCAGTGACTGGGAACGCCCCCTCACGTACCCGAGCTTGATAGGTGTTTTTGATCGGGCTTCGAGTACACGTGTATAAGATCACTCCTCGGCTGGCCATGAGGGGAGTCAGTAGGGTGCTACTGGTCGACGACGTCGTCTTCGAGCGTCGCGACTTTCTCAATGATGGTTTCGACGTGAGGTTCTGAGACACCGTTCGCGCGGAGAGCGTCTGCGAGGTGCCCGGCAACGTGTGAGAACGCCTCCTCGGTAATGGCCATTCCCTCGTGAGCATTCTGCATATCGTTGCCTTCGTAGTCGACGGGACCACCGGCGACAGCACTGACGAACTGGACCTGGTGAGCGAAGAGAGCGTCCATATCGGTCTCCTCAAAGTATGGTTCCAGAAGAGGATCGTCGAGGACGCGCTTGTAGAAGTCCGAAACCACTGCTTCGATAGCCTCGTTACCACCGATGTCTTCGTACATCGAACTGGTTGCTGACATCATCAGTGGATAGAGGGTCATCAATTAATGTCTTTACCCGAACGGATTTGGGGTGTGTGAGGACCACAACCGAGAGATGTAACATCATTCGTTGTCGGGAAGTAACTTCCACAATTATTATACGAGTTGGTCAATCGGCCACCTGAGAGAGGAATTCGTTGTGGAGGGTGGCAAAATTCATCCGGATAACCCGAACAGGTTCGGGACGGCACCTACACTCGCTCGCATCCAACACGCAGCTATGTCCGGTTTCCCGTCACCGTTCTCGGGATCAGACGGCGCTATCTTCGACACGTACGACGAGTTCGTTCCCGACCATCTTCCGGAGCCAGGAACGTTTCTCGACGGCCAAGACCTACTGTCACAAGAAGATCACGTGGCGTTCCACAGGCTGACGAAACAGTTATTCGAAGAGCGGGGAGTCTACGACATGACTTTCGGCTATAACCTCGCTCAACTCAATCTCGACCACCGTCATCCGAGTGCTGGCTATCGGTATGCGGAGGACGTCGACGACCAACGGACGCTTCATGCCGAGTTCACACCAACGACACCGTTCTGCCCACAGAGCCACACGCTTACGGTCGGTTCGTTCCGTGCATGGAACGGGTTGACGGAGCGTCACGAATACGATCTCGTCCGCGTTCGCGTTCATTCGATGCACCATCGAAGCGGTGAGATCAACGACGAACTCGGCGAGCTCGAAGATGGGTACCTCGAATCAGGAGACGACACTTGTACTACCCCATCAGAAGAGACAGGAAAGGGAGTCACGCCGACAGACATTGGGCAGCGATCTGGCCCAACCACGCCCTTTTGATATACGATAGATGGTTAGCACTGATTTCGATACAGAACGCGCGTACAACGACGAACAGTTCGCAGCTCAGACCATCTCAACGAGCGAACGGATGAAGGTCGCCCTCGGATACTTCGGGCCAGGACAGTTCATTCCGGTCCATTCTCCCGACAGCGACGTCACGATCGCTGTCCAGTCAGGAACTGGTGTGATCCGCGAAGGGTCAGAGGAGCACATCGTCGAGCCAGGCGACGTTGTCGTCGTGAAAGCAGGGACCGATCGAGGAGTGAGGGCCAATGACACGGAGCTGGAAGCGTTACTGGTGACGGCCCCACCACCGTCGGACGCCGAACACGATCCTGTTAGAGCAGGAATTCGGCGCGATGAGTTCGATCCGCAAGCAGACGACGCATAGATGGGTCAAATCGCTACTATCGAACGAACCGTTCGATGATTGTGATAGATGTGTCGCGACCGCAGCGGCAAGCGTCTATCCGTTGTGCAGCGGGATGAGCGCAGCTATCGTTTCACGGTGGGCGCGTCGATATGTCCTCACCAGTGCTCTGTTTTTGGTGGTATGGCAAACCGGCGTGCTGGTTGGCCTTCGGCCTCGAACGGAGGTGCTGCTCGGCGTGTTTGGGTTTGTTCTCCACATGATCTTCGGGAAGGCCTACTCACTCGTTCCGTCGTACTTCGAACGTGAGCTCATAGTCACTCGTGCGCCCGGGGTACAGTTTCCCCTCACAGTCGGTGGAACGTGTAGTCTCGCTGTAGTGTCAGCTCTACCGGGTTTAGAGTGTCTTGAGCCTATTGGAGCGAGCCTCTGGGGACTCGGTGTCGGCGTGTTTCTCGTGGGCCTCCTCTGGACGATCCGTGGGAATCTCACTGGAGAAGCGACTGGAACGGGGGAAGCGAACGCCGACCGACGATCGGTAGATCGGGTTGCAAACGGGTTCGTTCCGGTTGCACTAACCTACTTGGCGATCGGCTCATACGAAACGGTCGCAATTCACACCGGTCTCCCGACGCTCTTCGACGGGTACTTTCCACGCGTCTCCCATCTGCTCGCGGCTGGAACGGCGACAATGCTTGTGTTCGCTCTCGGATTTCGATTGCTCCCGCGATTTCTGGTCGCATCCCCACCCCTGTGGCTCGTCGTCCTCGTGCTTCCAGCGGGCGCACTCGGACCGCTACTCCTCGCAACGACGCTCGGCAGCAGTAGTGCTTGGTTCACACTCGGCGCGGTCATCGAAGCCTTGGCTATGATCGGATTCACACTTACATACGCGGTGTTATTCGTTCGGTCGGACCGCCGACGTGTCGGATTTTACGGCGTGCTCGCCGGTGCAGGGAGTGGGGTATTAGCGATCACACTGGGACTGTCGTTCGCGTTCGGCCACCTTTCGCCGTCGTTGGCGCTCGCTCACTTCCGACTCAACGTGCTCGGCTTTCTGGGACTCACCATCATCGGCGTCGCATACCAATTCTATCCTCCCGCTATCGGGACTTTTCGTGGGGCGTCCAATCACGCCGCCTTGCTTTCTATCGGATGCCTTGCTGGTGGTCTTCTCAACCAAGTGGTTGGCCTTGTCGGTCAACTGAGGCTCATGATTCTGTCCGGAGAGCTACTGACGCTCATCGGAACAGTTGTATATGTCTACCAGATTATCGCTGTATTCCACGCACGGTGATGTGCGATGTACACTTGGAATAAAGTTCGATAGCTGTTCCAAAACCACTATACTGCGGTGCTTGGTCGTTTCATAGATGGTTTCGGCATGGGTGTACCTCATCGTTGCAGCAGTGCTTGAAACCGGCTGGACAATCGGCCTTGAGTACTCCGACGGATTCACGAAGCCCGTACCGGGTGTCGCCACCATTGTCTCGATGGCGATTAGCGTGGTGCTTTTATAGGAATTAGCACTGGTTTTCGGAGTTCTCCCATCACAGGTTATCGACTAGTTAGAGCTGGCGTGCGAGATACAGAGGCTGTATTCAGCAATCCACCGCCTTTTGTTTCACACGGTTCTATTGAATCCGCAGACGGCAGCGGGATAGGTCGCCAGCATCACGGGGTTGAAGCAGGAGAATGTTGTTGTGCAGAAGACACTCTTCCGCTTCGTCAAGCAAGCTGTCTCGATCGCACGAAAGCTCACCGATGCAGCGCTCATGGAGATTAGCGATCCCACCGGCAACGGAGTTGCCGGCTGGAAGCACGCCGTCCTGCACTTTCTCCGCGTTCACATGGATGCGACGCTCAGCGAAGTCCTCGACTGGGCCGAGGAGATGGAGCGAGTGCGAGCCGGAGTGATCAGCGCAACGTTTGGATAGTAGGGAGTAGGGCTGCATCTAAGAGGCGAAAAATCGAACGACAGTACTACGTTCGCTAACTCTACTCGCCGACCAGCATTCATTTCTTACGCAGACCACTCTTGCTGGAGTGCTTCGCCCGCCTGGCCCTTCGAGCGCGCTTCGAGGTAGTTACCGAGCGTGATGAACACGAGGATCAGCGCGGCGGTGTCGAAGTACAGACTCCCCGCGAGCAGCCCCAGAAGTACGACGACCGAGTAGAGATACGCGGTCGAGGACCCGAGCGCGATCAGTACGTCCATGTTCGCCATCCGGTTTTTGATGAGGGCCTTGTAGGCGTTCTCGTAGAACGGTCGGCCGAGCACGATCTGTACCGGGGTCGCAAGCAGGAACTCCACCCAGCCGAACTCCACACCGAGGATCGTCTCCGGGAGCGCCCCGCCACCGAGCACGAGCTTCTCGACCATGAACGCGATCAGCGGGATCGAGAGTGCTGCGCCAAACAGCGTGAGCCGGAGCTGCCGACGGATTTCCTCGTTCCGAGCGGTGTCGCGGCTGTCCTGTTCGGACTCGCCACTATCATCCTCGCGCACGGGCGAGTAGCCAGCGCTCTCGATCGCGTCGTAGAGTTGCTCGCGAGAGACTTCGGCCGGATTGTACTCGACGTTCGCCTCGTCAGTCGCGTAATTGACTTCCGCCGAGATCACGCCAGGGACGTCTTCGAGCGCCGTTTCGTTGGTGTCGGCGCAGTTCGAGCACGTCATATCCGCAATTCCGATGGAGATTGACGTGCTCATTCAATGCCCTTGCTCCTCAGATACCTCGGTTCAAACTCCGGATAGACTTGTGATACGAAAGTAGACCTAATAGAAACTCTATCGATGCACTGACGAGCCTGGTTCCGGGATCCACGCCGAGATCCTCACAGATTCGTCAATCGCTTATTATCAAGGACCTTCATGAAACGGAAGAGCGTCTTGCGCAACGTGTGACTACGTTTCCGCTTCGGTCGTTCGAACGGTCAGCACTGGTATCGGTGACGTTCGCACTAACTTTTCGGTGACACTCCCCAGCATATACCGGTCGAATCCAGTTCGACCATGTGTACCGACGACAATGAGGTCCACATCGTGCTCGTCGATGTACGCAAGAATCTCGCCATGGATCGATGTTCCGAGTACAACTGACCCGGAAACGGGGTCGACCGAAGCATCCGTTGCGAACTCCGTGGCGTCCTCAACGATCTCGGTCGCGTTCTCTTCGAGGAACTTCATCTGCATCTGGATGCGAACATCGACTCCGAGGCTCGTGACATCGACGACCGACAGCAGATGAAGTGCGGCCGTCTCTTCAGTCGCCACGTCGACGCCAGTCTCGAGAGCTTCCCTCGCGCAGTCGCTCCCGTCGGTCGGAACCAGTACGTTTCGATACGGATGAGTGACTGTGACATCGCTATCCGGTCGAATCGTGAGCACGGGGATATCCGCCCGCCTGACGACACGCTCGGTGGTGCTGCCGATCAGGAGCCGTTCGAGACCCTGACGCCCATGTGTGGGCATGGCGATGACGTCGACATCGCGCAACTCGGCATAATCGAGGATCGTGCTATATGGCTCCCCCTGGAGTACTTCTGTAACAGTAGTGACTCCACGCTGGTGAGCACGGTCAGCGGCATCGCGAACGATCCGTTCACCCTCCTCTTCGAGGACATCGATGACATCGCCTTGAATTTGGATAACGCTATCCCGTGTCGTATCCGCGACGTGGAGGATGTGAACCGTTGCATCATGCGCCGCAGCGATATCGAGAACGTGATCGAAGGCGGCTGTTGCTCCGTTACTCCCATCGGTAGGGAGAAGGATCGTCTCAAACATGCGAGATTCTACTAGCCATCACCAATTAAGGATTTTCCGGCCAGCGAGAGTTGCCATCCTCTGGCGGGAGGGGAAAGGGAAGCCCTTGCGCCGATAGACGAGAAATCGGGCGACCGTCGCCCAGTCGTTCAAATCGACTTGCCTGCTGCCGGAGCCGACGAGGTAGAAAAATAGAGTCACGAGTCACCGTCGAACCGAAATGGCATCGGGCGTAGCGCGGGCGTACCCTTCGGTCAGGAGTCCCAACACCCCGACGCTCTGACTCGACAAGGACCCACGAATCGACTCTTCGTCTATCCGAACCTACCGTGTGCGCCCAGTTCATCGGTGGTCATCGGTTCGCCTGCTCTCGCGCGTTGACCGCCAACACCGGCATCTCGGCGTGTCTGATGAGCCGTTCGGCGGTACTCCCGAGGAGATACCGACTCACGCCCGTGCGGCCGGTCGTACCCATCGTGATGAGGTCGACATCGTGTTCGTCGGCGTACCCGAGCAGGTCGCGCGCCGGCAGGCCCTCGCTGACGCTGGTGGTGGCGTCGAGACCCGCCTCCGCGGCGCGGTCGGCAATCGCTTCGGTCGCGCGCTCGCCTTCGGCCTCGAAGCGCTCGATGAGTTCCGGTGGTGGGGTGGAGCCGGGAGTCGGGGCCATCGCGTCGACATCGACGATGATGACCGCGTGGACGCGGGCACCGGCTCTCTTTGCGATCTCGATGCCGTGCTCAATGGCGGCGCTCGCGGCATCACTACCATCAGTCGGGACCATCACGTCCTCGTAGTCGCCGACGAGGTTGCTGCGCTCGGTCACTTTGGTCGTCAGCACCGGACAGGGGGCGCGGCGCACGACGTGTTCGGTCACACTGCCTGCCACATACCGACTCACTCCGGTCCGGCCGTGGGTCCCCATCGCCACCATGTCAGCGTCGTGATTGTCGGCGTACTCGAGTATTGCATTGACGGGTCTTCCCCGCAGCACCGCCGATTCTATTGCGTCACTGTCGAAGACGACTTCAGTCGTCTCGATCGCCTGTTCGTTTTCGGCCTCGATGCGTGTGACGAACTCCGAATCGACGCCACCGGCGTTGAACATACCACCCGCCGTTTGGATGTCGGCGGCGCTGATGAGATGGACCGTCGCGCCGAACGCTCGTGCGAGATAATGGGCGTGTTCGGCGGCACGAATCGCATGTTCGCTGCCGTCGGTCGGAACGAGGATGGTCTCGTACATCGTTCGTCGAGTTAGTTCGCCGGCATATAAATTCAGTTGGCAGTTCCAGAGCGTGGGAACGGGCCTGTGGATTCATGCTCCGTGCACCCGCAGTGAGCGGATCGCTTCATCTCGCTACTGGGGTAGAGTTTTGTCGATTCGTCGCGTAGTTCGTGTCATGAGCGAGAGTGACTCCGAAACGATGGACGAAGACGAGCGGGATGGGTTTCTCGGCAGCGGTGGCACGGGCGTCATCTCTCTATCAACTGGCGAGGAGACGGCACCACATTCGACGCCGGTCTCATACGGCTACGACGCAACCGAATCGGTCTTTTATTTTCGGCTTGCCAACGAACCCGGCGGCGCGAAGGGCGACCTTTCCGGTCGCACCGTCTCGTTCGTGACCTACGGCAACGCCGACGGGTGGAAAAGCGTCGTGGCGACCGGACAGCTGGAGCAAACCACCGAAGAGTCGGTCGCCACCGAGAGCTTGCAAGGACTCGAACGAGTCCACATCCCGCTCATCGATATCTTCGGCAAGCCCCCGCGAGAGGTGGCCTTTGAGTTCTATCGGCTCGTTCCCGACGAGCTAACCACCCGGACGGAAACACAAACCGAACTCTGACGATCACTCAAATTAATTGAACAGAATACGATGAACACGAAAAAGCAAGCTGTAGCGAACGTCCCTAACTGTTCGGCTCGGTCTTCACGACGAGCGCGGGTTGACCCGTCAATCTGAGAACACGGTCGGTGACGCTTCCCAGAAGCGCTCGATACTCTGCCGAGCGATGTTTCGTCCCGAGGACGATCAGACTCACGTCATGCTCGTCAGCATAGTTGGTGATCCTCTCAACGGGGTCGCCGTGTTGCATGGCCGTGACGACTTCGATACCGCGGTCATCGGTTTCGGTACGTATCGTTTCGAGTGTCTCCCGTCCATGTTCGGTGAGACCGTGTTCGGGTCCCTCTGCCGAGTCGACATACTCGTCGCCGCTATACGCCGTATATACGCTCTCGTCGACCACATACAGGGCGTGTAAGTTGGCGTCGTGGGCCACAGTGAGGTCGATGGCATGAGAGGTTGCGTTTTCTGAAGCAACGGTACCATCGGTCGCGAGCAAGACTCGGTCGTACATACAAGCCGGAATTCGATGTCGGTCCGCAATATACTGTCGATCGAGAGGATGTCTCGCTTATCTCACTCACTATTGGTGACGAATATGGACTATACGCTCGTACTCGAAAGTGGATTGACCGCGATCGGTTTCGCCGTTATTGTGTATTCATGTATGCAGAGTAACACCGTCACAATTCCTATTGTTGCCTATAGTATGGGTCGATGTGGATGCACCGCTCGCTATTGATTCTCAGTTACTGAGAACCAGCTTTGTGGTATATATTGTCCGCTCCCGTCTGTTCACCTGTAGGAGGAAAACCCAATGGCAGCAAACCAGATGACCGGCGAAGCAAACACGTTCAGAAGCAACATTGGAGGGATCACCCTTACCGGGAAGGCGCACAGTCTGAGCGCGTGGTTCGTCCTCGCGCTCAGACTCATGATGGGGTATGCGTTCCTCTACTCGGGAGTGGACAAGATCCTTGCCGGTGGATTCGACGCACAGGGATATCTGGTCGGAGCGGTCCCTGAAGGGAGTCCGCTGGTGGGTCTGTTCGCGACGATGGGCCAGACTCCGTGGTTCGTCGACTTCGTGAACGTCGCCGTCCCGTGGGGTGAAGTCCTCATCGGACTTGGACTCCTCGTGGGCTTCCTGACCCGCCTCGCAGCGTTCTGGGGCGCGTTCATGATGCTCCTGTTCTACTTCGGGAACTGGGAGGTCACCCACGGCGTGATCAACGGCGACTTCGCGTACATGCTTGTGTTCCTCGCTGTGGCCGCCTTCGGGGCGGGACGCATCCTCGGCCTCGACGCCATCGTCGAGCAGCACGAGATCGACGGCCAGCCACTCATCGAGCGCTACCCGAAACTGGACTACATCCTCGGGTGATCGTCACCCGGGGGTTGCTCTATACGACGATACCCGTCTGGAATGAGTGAGGCCAAACTACAAACACCACTGAGACACAACAACACATGATGTACGATACCATTCTCGTCCCGACGGACGGCAGTAAGGGAGCGAACGCTGCGGCGCGACACGGACTGAACCTGGCGGAGGCGTTCGACAGCCAGGTCCGGTTTCTGAGCGTCGTCGACGATCGAACGTACAGTAGCGGTCTCGCAGGTATCGACTCGGAGGCGAACGACCAACGGGAAGCACTCGAACGACAGGCCACTGACGCGCTTGGAGTGCTCGAGGAACTCGCGGACGAAACCCCGAGCACGTACCAGACGGCGGTCGAACATGGTGTTCCGTATAAAGTGATTCTTTCCTATGCCGACGAGCACGACGTCGATTTGATCTCGATGGGCACCCATGGACGAACCGGCCTCGATCGATATCTTCTCGGCAGCGTCGCCGAACGCGTCGTCAGAACGAGTGACGTTCCCGTTCTCACCTCTCAGTCCGAACCTGAAGAGAACTCGGGATACGACAGAATTCTGATTCCGACCGACGGAAGCGATACCGCAACCGCCGCCGTCGACCACGGTTTGGCCATCGCAGAACAGTACGACGCGACAGTCCACGTGCTATCGGTCGTTGATCTCAGTGCTGTGGTAGGTTCGTACGATGTCGCACCCATGATCGAGTCGTGGAAAGAACGATGTGAGCGAACTGTCGAGAGTGTCGCTGAGGAGAGTGAAAATCGCGGTCTCGATGTCGTCACTGACGTTGTAGAGGGGACACCCTACCGAGCGATACAGCAGTACATCGAAAGCGAGGAAATCGATCTCGTCACGATGGGCACCCATGGTCGGACCGGGCTCGGACGTTATCTCATCGGTAGCGTGACCGCGCGTACCGTCAGAACGAGCGAGATTCCGGTTCTCACAGTCTGATGAATCCACGCAGCGAGACGATTTCTTCTCAATATTCGATGACTGTTCCGACCATGAGCTGTTCATCGGGGGAATCGTTCAGGGTTTGCCACCTCATGCATTATTACACTACCGACAAATTCACGACCGATGGGTGATCTCTCGGAGCTATTCGCGCCTTCGACCGTGGCCGTCGTCGGTGCAACCGAGCGTGAAGGCTCGGTCGGGCGGGCGGTCACCGCCAATTTACTCGAATTCGACGGGGAGGTGGTACCCGTCAACCCGAACAAGGAGACAGTATTCGACCACGAGTGCTATCCCGACCTCGGCTCGGTTCCCGATCCTGTGGACCTCGCGGTAGTAGTCGTACCAGCCGCTGTCGCTGTCGAGGTCGTCCGTGATGCGGGGGCGGCTGGCATCGAGAACGTCGTCGTGCTCACTGCTGGCTTCGGTGAGGCGGGCAGCAAGGGAGCCACTCGCGAACGCAAACTCCGCGAGACGGCCAGCGAGTATGGCCTGAATCTCGTTGGACCGAACAGCGTTGGCGTGATGAGCACCTCGGTGGGCATGAACGCGACATTTGGGCCCGAGAGCGCTCGAGACGGCTCGATCTCCTTCATGAGTCAGTCGGGTGCGTTCATCACTGCAGTGCTGGACTGGGCGAATGACCGCGACATCGGTTTTCGCGACGTGGTTTCGCTCGGCAACAAGGCCGTCCTCGACGAACGCGATTTCGTCGAGGCATGGGGCGAGAGCTACAACACCGATGTCATTATCGGTTATCTGGAAGATATCGCGGACGGCGGTGCATTCATCGAGACAGCACAGGAGGTCACTCAGGAAACGCCGATCGTGGTCGTGAAATCCGGTCGGACGGAGGCGGGCGCACAGGCAGCCTCCTCGCACACGGGGGCGATCGCTGGCAGCGAGCGCGCGTACGAGGCAGGTCTCGAACAGGCGGGTGTTATTCGCGCGGAGACAGTCGAAGAGTTGTTCGACGCTGCGAGTATGCTTGATGGTCAGCCACTCCCGGAGAACGAGGCGGTTGCCGTCATCACAAACGCGGGAGGACCGGGGGTGCTGGCCACCGATGCGGTCGGTGACTCCCAATTGGAATTGGCCTCATTCGCTGACGACACGCTCAGATCGTTCGAGGAGGTCCTCCCAGAAGAAGCGAATATCTACAATCCAGTGGATGTCCTTGGTGACGCAGCAGCCGAGCGCTTCAGCGACGCGCTCGATATGGCGCTCTCCGATGCAAACGTCGGCGCAGCACTCGTGCTCGCTTGTCCGACGGCGGTACTCTCCTTCGAAGAACTCGCTGAAATCACGAGCACGACACAGGCCGAGCATGACCTTCCGGTGGCTGCCTGTCTGATGGGTGGGGAGTCAACGCACGAAGCACGCGATATCCTCGACGACGCTGGCATTCCAACCTATTTCGATCCATCACGGGCGGTCACGGGCCTCGCTTCACTTGCGCGCTACAGGGAAATTTCGACCCGCGAGTACGAAGCTCCAGCGTCGTTCGACGTTGATCACGAGCGGGCTCGAGATATCATCCAGAAGACGGCTGAACGCCCCTCGAATACGCTCGGCGTCGAAGCGATGGATTTGCTCGATGCCTACGGTATTCCGACGCCGCAAGGGGCAGTCGTGGACACCCCGACTGAGGCCGAGCGTCTCGCGACCGACATCGATGGCGACGTCGTCATGAAGATCGCCAGTCCGGATATTCAGCACAAATCCGACATCGGCGGCGTCCGTGTCGGTGTCTCTGACAGTGAGGTGGCTGACGCCTATGAAGATCTCATTGCTCGCGCGAAGAACTACCAGCCGAACGCTACCTTACTCGGCGTCCAACTCCAAGAACAGGTCGACCTTGACACCGGAACCGAAACTATCGTGGGAATGAACCGCGACCCACAGTTCGGTCCCCTGTTGCTATTCGGTCTCGGGGGGATCTTCGTCGAGACTCTCGAAGACGTCGCCGTCAGGGTCGCACCCGTGAGTGAACCGATGACCGCAGCGATGGTTGATGAGATCGATGCCGCGCCGTTGCTCCGCGGAGCTCGGGGGCGCGATCCCGTCGACGAGACGGCACTCGTTGAAACACTCCAGCGAGTTTCGCAGTTGGTTACTGATTTCCCTGTCCTTCTCGAACTCGATATCAACCCGCTCGTTGCCACGCCTGAAGGAGTCGTGGCGGTGGATCTCGCGGCGACTATCGACTCGGAGGAACTCGACCCATGAACCCGATACTGTTCACCTCGACCGACGAAAGCACCGGTAAGACTGCCATCGCGCTCGCGGTCGCGCGCACCGCCGACGAGAGAGGCGTGAACACTGGCTACATGAAACCGAAAGGCACGCGTCTACAAAGTAACGTCGGGAAGACCCTCGACGAGGATCCGCTGCTCGCGCGTGAATTACTCGATCTCGACGCCGAGGTTCACGAATTGGAACCGGTGGTATACTCACAGACGCTCATAGAGAGTGCACTTCGAGGGCAAGCCGATTCCGAAGAATTGCGTGAGCGCGTCACAACGAGCTATCATGGCCTTGCCGACGATCGCGATCTGATAGTGGTAGAGGGAGGGAACCGACTCTCGACAGGAGGAATCATCGATCTCACCGACCGAGCAGTCGCAGATTTACTCGATGCACGAGTGGTACTCATCGCGCACTACGACGAGCCCGGCGATGTGGACGACCTCCTCGCGGCGATCCAGCAGCTCGGTGAGGTGGACGGTGTGCTGTTCAATGGCGTGTCGGACGACGACTACGAAGACGTGACGACCGACGTCATCCCCTTTCTCGAAGATCGGGGGATACCGATACTTGGGGTGGTGCCCCACCAGCGTGAACTCGCGGGCATCACGGTGGCAGACCTCGCCGACGAACTCGGGGCACGAGTGCTCACTGACGAGACCTCCCTCGATGGACTTATCGAACGGGTCACCGTCGGTGCGATGGGTCCCGAAGCTGCCCTCGGGCAGTTCCGGCGCACACGCTCGGCCGCGATGATCACTGGCGGCGACCGGCCCGAGATTCAGACCGCAGCACTGCAGGCGTCTGGCGTCGCCTGCCTGCTTCTCACCGGCGGTCACAGCCCCCCACAGGCAGTTCTCGGTCGCGCAGAAAAGGCCAGTGTGCCGGTACTGCTCGTCCCATCCGATACGATCACGGCTGTCGACCGTGCTGAGGACGCCATCGACTCCGGCCCAGCACGGAGCGCTGACACCGTCGAGCGGATGCGGTCGCTGCTCACAGACCATCTCGATGTCGACATGCTGCTCAACTTAAATTGAAATGATACGACCACACAAACCGCTTCGTTCACTCCAGCAAGGCTCTCTACGGCCTACATTATCGTCCGCGAGCAATTCGTACAGCTCTCCCCCGACTATCGAGTTGTGCTTTTCGTAGTGTCGCTAACAGTAGTAACTACGGGCTTGTTCTTCAATGCCCTTCCTCTTGCAATACTTCGACTCTATACCTTTGTGAACTTGTGATTCGAAACTCAAACAGCCACTAATCGGCAGGCGCTGCTTGTGTCTCCACCTCGCTGGTCTCCATCCACTCATCGAGTGCAAACGGACCGGAACCCGTCACCAGCAACACCGAGACGAGCCCGAACAGCGAGATGTGGGCGAGCACCGGGTCATTCGGGAGCCCGAACAGTGTCGTGGTGAACATGACGAACGCAACCCCAGCAGACGCACGGGTGAACACACCGAAGAGGAGTGTTACTCCAATGGCCATCTCTACGAGACCGGCACCGAGAACCCACAATTCGGGCGAAACCGGGACGACCGCCGTGAGGTCATACTGGGCGACCACCGCGAGGGCATCGCCGGGGTTCATCAACTTCTGCGTGAACCCGAGATAGAAGAACGTAAACCCGAGTCCAGCCCGGAGTACCGTTGGCACATACAGCGTATACGGCTCAACCATACGCGCGAACGGGATCGAAAGACGACGGTAGATCGGATCAATTCTGGCATAGAGCGTTCCGTCAGTCGCCGCAATCCGTGCCAACACGTGATCGGCACTCGGTCGTCCACCGCCAAGCAGGATGATTGCGATGAATCCCGGCACGTACTCGGCGGCCAGCAGCAGTTCGGGATGGAAGACCAATCCGACGAGATACCCGAGAAAGCCCACTCCGGCCACGAACCGCGTGGCGAGTCCGAAAAGGAGCAGAAAGCCGACTGCCACCTCGAAAAGACGAGTCGGAGTAGCCACGACCGGAGTGAAAAAATATCCGGCGAAGCCCGCGCCCACAAGCGGTAGTCCGATACTCAACCGCAGGAGCCACGGTAGGAGATCCTTGTACTCCGACAACGTGTTTCGGAAGAGAGTGATGTCACGGGCCGCCGGTCGAAAGTGCAGATAGACCGCTATCACTGCGACGACCGCTATTGCACTCCCGACGAGAACGAACGCAGTCGTCGGCTCCGACAGCGCCTCACTCAGAAAATGTACGGCGTCAATCGGATCACCACCTTCAGTCACGTATTTCACGTGCGCTCGTGCCGTTTTGCTGGTCGCAATGAGACTGCACAGTCCGAGTAGTACCCCGGAAATCACACCTTTCGACGGCCGTTGCTTCATATGAGACAGTACACACCCATCGAGCTAAATAGTGTGCTAATTCTCATCTGCCGAGAATCCCAAGTAGCGAATCCAATATTCGATATTGGAGGGGATCGAGACCGATTCCTGTCATTCGGATGGTGAGAAAACGACCACCGCAACACTATCCTCGATAGCGCACGGTGAGATCTCGCATTCACCGCTGAACCGTATCAGATCGCCCGGAGCGAGCGCATAAGTGTCCTCATCGAGCACGAGGTCGAGTTCGCCAGTGAGTACATGAAGCACGATATCGGTGCCCGGATGTCGATGCGGGGGCATCTGCTGTCCGGCATCGAGCATTAGCCGGACGGTTCGAGGCGTGTGGTGGTCGAACACCTCTGCGTGGGGCGTCTTCTCTAACGTATCGAGGCGCGTGATCTCCGGCTTGGTCGTGGATTCGGGAGGCGTGGTTGCTGTCATCGGTAATCGGTTCACTTGAACAGACGCCGAGTATGAATGTTCACGTTTCCCCGAACATGATCGGTGCAGGCGCGTTACCGTCTATCTGATGGTGGTTCCTGTGATTCAGAGATACGTCGCTGGTTGGATGCTGCGAGCCTCGAAACGAGTATTCCCCGCAGCCCGTGCGGGCTATGGGTGTGAATGACCAGCAACATGTTGGCGACGAATAGACAACATCCAGCGAGGACCGAGAGTCCGCTGACGGGCAGAGCGATGCTCGGGAGCGCGAACCACTCGGTGAGAACGATCAGCACCGTGCCGAGAAACACTGCGATAAAATCGACGGCCGCGATACGCGCATTGTAGAGATCATCGATCATCGGTACTTTTTCGTAGCCGAGCAGATCGCTGTAGCGATGCACCCAGATGATGAACGGGACGATATGATAGAGCGTTCCCAGTACGACGAAGCCGATGATGCCGAGAACGAGCAGATGGACGGCTCCAGGTGCGCCGAACAACGATGAGCGTGTGAGAGGATCGACGAACCATGTTGGTGTTGTGAGGACTGCCCAGAGTATCATCGCAGGGACGACGACAGCATATCGAGACAGCATCGGTGTCCAATCGACTTGCGTCTCGTACAGACGACGAGCGAGGATCACGCTGAATCCGAGAAGGCTCGCAATAACAAGCAAGCCGCCAACCTGAGCGATAGAGTGAATCGCCAAGAGTCGACCCAGTGCGAGCGTCACCACACCGACCGGATAGGCGACCGTCTCGAACCGACGGAGGTGGCTGTCGATACCGTGAAGGCTGGTCTGGGTGAACATCGTCCCAAGCTGATAGAGCGCTCCAAGGATGGTCGTGAGGACCGCGCCGAAGACCGCAAGTGTTGCGTGCGTCATGACGATGCGTTCGCGCGGTATCGACAGCGGCGCGAACACCGGATAGGTGAAATCGACCGCCAACAGCAGACCGAGGACCGTCAGTAGAACGAAAAAGCAGAGCGAGAGCCCAAAGTGGCGTTCAGTCACATCAAGCGGGCGGGCGGTCACCAGCGTACGCGAGAGATTGTAGACGAACACCCAGAATCCGATGAGCATGACCGCGCCGAACAGAGGCAGTAATCGGAGATCACGAATGAGGAGCATCGCCACGAACCCAACGAGACCGATCGTGACGAGCCACAGCTGGACGACAGCAAATCGACGCGAATGTAGTTCGACGCCGGACCAGACGGGCACGAACTGCGTCATCGCCCCCATGATCGTGATACAGACCCAACCCGCGAGGAGTAAGTGAACGTGCGATAGCGTCGCTAATCCGGAAACGAGGCCGAGCGTGTTTCCCAGCCCGAACACCGCGCCCCCAAGGAGGAAACAGAATCCGACGACGAAGTGGCGCATTGGGACCGTCATCGGCGGCTGTTGGCCTGTGTCGAGACCACCCGGAATCACGCTCATACGTCCCGACTACGGCGGCGACTCACCTTGCTCTGTTTCCGAACACGTTCGATATGACTCAACGAAGAGCAATCTGGTGTTCCGCCGTGGATCAAGAGACAGCAGAGCTACGACCGAATATGTTCCCAATAACTATTATCAGGTTCCCTTAGAAACAGGACACGTATGGCGGCAATTACGGCCCAAATCGCGCCAACGGTACTCATGGGCGTGGTCCTGTTAGGCGTAGTGATCTGGCTCACCCGGATTGAGGACTGGCGGTCGTACACGCCGCTTGCGGGCGGGAGCGGAGCTATTAGTGAAGAGAGTGGCTATGCTCATGAGGAAAAGCCCGGTGGGATCATTCGATGGTTCACGACGGTCGATCACAAGGACATCGGAATGCTGTACGGAGCCTACGCAGTCATCGCGTTCTCTGTCGGCGGGATCATGGTCATGCTGATGCGAGCGGAGCTCATCGCGCCCGCCACCGACGTCATCGGCGCGGAGTTCTACAACTCGCTGTTGACGAGCCACGGTATCACGATGCTGTTCCTGTTCGGGACACCCGTGCTCGCGGCGTTCGGGAACTACTTCGTCCCCCTCCTGATCGGCGCAGACGACATGGCATTTCCGCGGATCAACGCCATCGCGTTCTGGCTGCTACCGCCCGGCGCGCTTTTGATCTGGGGCGGATTCTTTACGGCCCCGATCGCGAGCCTTGACATCGTTCCGGCACAGACCGCGTGGACGATGTACACCCCGCTGGCGGCGGGCGTCGGCAGCGGCACCCAGGCGAATGTCGGGGTCGACTTCATGCTGCTCGGGCTCCATCTCACCGGCGTCTCGGCCACGATGGGCGCGATCAACTTCATCGCCACCATCTTCACCGAGCGCGGTCCCGACGTCAACTGGGCAAACCTCGATATGTTTTCGTGGACCATGCTGACTCAGTCCGGGTTGATTCTGTTCGCGTTCCCGCTGCTCGGCAGCGCGATCATCATGCTGCTGCTCGACCGCAACTTCGCGACGACCTTCTTTGCGGCCGGGGAGGGTGGCGGCCCGATCCTCTGGCAGCACCTGTTTTGGTTCTTCGGCCACCCTGAGGTGTACATCCTCGTCTTGCCGCCCATGGGGCTCGTCAGCCTGATACTGCCGAAGTTCTCGGGGCGAAAACTATTCGGATTTAAGTTCGTGGTCTACTCAACGCTCGCGATCGGGGTGCTCTCCTTTGGCGTCTGGGCCCACCACATGTTCGCGACCGGGATCGACCCGCGAATCCGGGCGAGTTTCATGGCCGTGTCACTGGCAATTGCGATCCCGAGTGCGGTTAAGACGTTCAACTGGACCACGACGATGTGGGGTGGTAACGTCAAACTGACCGCACCGATGCTGTTCTGTATTGGATTCGTTTCGAACTTCATCATCGGCGGCGTGACTGGCGTGTTCCTCGCTGCGATCCCGGTGAACCTCGTCCTCCACGACACCTACTACGTGGTCGGTCACTTCCACTACATCGTGATGGGGGCGATCGGCTTTGCGGTGTTCGCCGGACTATACTACTGGTATCCGATCTTTACAGGGAAGATGTATCAGAGAAAACTAGCGAAGGCTCATTTCTGGCTCTCGATGATCGGGACCAATCTCACATTCTTCGCGATGTTGTACCTCGGCTATCTCGGGATGCCTCGCCGGTACGCGACGTACGATTTCCCGATCGGACCGGTGAACATCATCACCGTTTTCCACCAGCTCGCGACCCTCGGCGCGCTGATCATCTTCGTCGGTCAGGTCATTTGGATTTGGAACTTCGTCCAGTCGTGGTACGAAGCCCCCTCGATGGAGGACGTCGATCCATGGAGCCTGAAAGAGACCGGTCAGTTCACCCACGAGTGGCAGTGGCATGAGCGACGGACGGAGACAGCCATTGCCGATGGTGGAGATGATACAGAAAGTGGAGCTAAGGAGAACCAGTCCCGATAACCGAAGGTCGTTCTGTCCGGACTACTGCTCGCTTACGGTCTTCAAGCACATCCTCAAGTTGAGGGACCCAATTAGTTGTTCCAACGAGAAGCACGCGAGCCGTCGCCAATGTGCTTGTTGAAGATGCCATTTTTCTAAGAGCGTGTGCCCGGTTATATTCAAAATACTGGCGAAAGTGGTATGTTCACAAACATCAAATAGCTTGGTATGGGGTCCGTATCCAATACTGGTGCTGACTCACCTAGTAAAAATCCATCCCAGGAATCTGGCCTCATAGCATGTCCAAGTTGTGGTTCTGCTAATGAAAAATTCTACACGTACTGTCGAGAGTGTATAGCATCCTTACGAGACTCTTCGCAGACACAGTATCTATACCTTCCACAAGGGAGATGAGGTTTCAAGAGATACGTGCTCCGACGCTCTCCTTATGATCGAGCTGCGAGAGGTCTGGTAGTGACGGCAACAGATTGGTGTGTTGCTCGCTCGCGATACCGGAAACCGAGTGCCGAAATAAACACCGGAATCGGATCGCTACTCCTCAGTATCGAGTTCTGTTCCACACTCGGGACACGTTTCGTCAGCAACCGATACCCGGAGGTCGCACTCAGGACAGATAGCCAGATAGCATGTGCGTTCGCCCATATCGAGTCCATGGTATCGCTCCATAAAAATTCAAGCGCTCGATGGCCATGCTCTCGGTTCTAAAAGCAAAGGAAACCGGTCAAACAGTCTCCTCAACGTTTGCTTTCACCTGTTCCAGTAGTTCATCGGCCCTCCTCTCGATCTTGGCCCCACGCTCCTCAGCTTCCGTGACGACGGTCGGATCCTCTATCAACTCCAGGTTGCTCTCTGCAGTGTATACTGATGCCTTCAGGGCTGAGTGAGCGAGAAACACTCCTGTTCCAGCGTCGGCGAGAGCATTCCGGTTTCCCTTCGACGTCACTACTCTCGCATGTTCGAGGACCTCAAGACAGACCTCAGCTATCTGGAGCGGGACTTCGGTAGTGCGTCGTGATTTCTCTTGAACCAGTTCAGTGCGGTTCTCGTCGCTGGACGTTTCGAACGCGGCCTGCAACTCGTTGACAGCTATTGAGTCCTCATCTGCGAGCTCCAACAGGCGATCCCGGTGATTCCTTAATTCATTACGTATGTCGGTTAGCTCGGGGCGAACGTCAGCGTAATCATCCTTTTCAATCGTGTGGATACAGACCATCTCACAAAGCGCCGCTCCGGAAGCACCACCGATGGCAGCGACTGCCCCACCGCTTGGCGTTACGGTGCTCGCCGCAACATTTCCGAGGAATTCGTTGATGGTCTGGTTAGCGAAATTCATGGCTGGCCAAGAGGCGGGGACGGTCAAGTATCTGTTCCGGTCAGCGATTCAATTGAGAATCCACTCCATACCGCTAGCAACGTATTTAACGGTGATTTCGACACTGGCCCTCACAACTCGCCAATACGAGTGTTGACTCGTTCAACGGAGCCGACAAGAGCAAACTGATGGTAGTGTTCACCAGTACCTTACACGCATTCCCGACGGCTGTACTGACCGTCAATATTCCTCCCGACATTACCGATGCGATGCCAGCTCTCCTGTCGTTTCTTGGGGAGCGCACCTGTAATGGATTGGCGGCGGACGACATAGGTCCCGATTGCATCGAGGAAGGTGAGAACACCCCACACAATGTTTAAATTGCACTAACTCGAAGTTGCGGAGTTCGCCGACAACATCGACGAGGACACCCTCGTAATACATACAACTGGAACGATTCGCCATGAGCCTCGAAAAACCACGCGATAAGACCCAAGCGGTTGGTGTCACCGACGACGGCCTCGACTACGACGCGCTCGCGGATCTCCTCGGCGACACGGTGGTCGGCCGGGAGACCCACCGAAACGCAGAGGCGTTCATAGTACGACCCGATGAGGTCCAAGACGCACTGTTCGTGCTGCGCGACGAAGCGGGGTTCGATCACTGTTCGAACGTCTCCGCTCAGGAGTACGAGGACCGCTTCGAATCGATCTACCACCTGAAGAAGTACGAGGATCCCACCCAGGAGGTCTCGGTCGTCGTACCGACCTCCCGGGAGAACCCCGTGAGCCAGAGCGCGGAACCGGTCTACCGAACGGCTGACTGGCACGAGCGCGAGGCGTACGACCTCGTGGGGATCGAGTACGACGACCACCCCGATCTCCGGCGGATCCTGCTGCCCGAAACGTGGCAGGGGCATCCGATGGGGCTCGACTACAACCAGGACAAGCCCCAGGTCGTCACCCTCGAATCACACGCCAACCCGATCGCCGACGACCACAGCGAGGACGGCTCGGACACGATGTTCCTCAACATCGGGCCGCACCACCCCGCGACCCACGGCGTGCTCCACATTGAAACGGTGCTCAGCGGCGAGCAGGTCGCCCACGTCGATCCCGACATCGGCTACCTNCCCACGGCGTGCTCCACATTGAAACGGTGCTCAGCGGCGAGCAGGTCGCCCACGTCGATCCCGACATCGGCTACCTCCACCGGTGTGAGGAGCAGATGGCCCAGAACGGGAAGTACCGCCACGAGATCATGCCGTACCCCGACCGGTGGGACTACGTCTCGGCGGGTATCCTGAACGAGTGGGCTTACGCCCGGACTGCCGAGGACCTCGCGGGTCTCGACGTGCCGGAGTACGCCCAGGTCATTCGGACGATGTCGGCGGAATTCTGCCGAATCGCGGCCCACATGCTCGCACTCGGTACGTTCGCGCTCGACGTCTACGGCGAGTTCACCGCGACGTTCATGTACACGTTCCGCGATCGGGAAGTGATCGAGAACATTCTCGAAGACCTCACGGGCCAGCGGCTGATGTTCAACTACATGCGGCTCGGTGGGGTGGCGTGGGACCTGCCCGAACCCCGTGAGGAGTTCTTCGAGAAGATTCGAGATTTCCTCGACGGCCTCCCCGAGAAGCTCGACGAATACCACGATCTGCTGACCTCGAACGAAATCTTCCAGCTCCGCTGTGTCGACACGGGCGTGCTCGACGCCGAGACCGTGAAGCAGTACGGCTGTACCGGTCCCGTGGCGCGTGCCTCGGGCGTCGATTACGATCTCCGACGCGACGATCCCTACGGCTACTACGAAGAACTCGACTGGAATGTGGTGACTGCAAAGGAGGGAGACAACTACGCCCGCGTGCTCTGTCGGCTCCAGGAGGTCGAACAGTCCGCGCGTGTCATCGACCAGTGCGTCGACTTGCTCGAAGATTGGCCCGAAGACGACCGCGAGATCCAGTCGAACGTCCCCCGGACGCTCCGGCCGGACGAGGACGCCGAGATCTACCGTGCGGTCGAGGGCGCGAAGGGCGAACTCGGGATCTACATCCGGAGCGACGGTACCGACAAACCCGCTCGGTTCAAGATTCGCAGTCCGGCATTCTCGAATNGGCGAACTCGGGATCTACATCCGGAGCGACGGTACCGACAAACCCGCTCGGTTCAAGATTCGCAGTCCGGCATTCTCGAATCTTCAAGCTCTCCCAGAGATGGCGGAGGGTGAGTACATCCCCGATCTAATCGCCTCCCTGGCAAGCCTCGACATCGTGCTCGGTGAAGTCGATAGATGATCCCGAGCGGGATCCGACTCTAGGCGGACAACTCCACGATCGATATCAACACCACTAGCAGACGGGGAAGATCAAGGCAATCACGCGACCAATGCGCTGAACACGACTAACGTCTCCCACTGGCGGTAGTATCGATGCCAGTCCGACGCTTCCGAAGCCGTTGAGTCAGCTCCTCGTGAGGAATCCAGCCCTAATCGTGAACTCCAGATCCTGTCCGTGGGTGTCGGTACGTCGTTGATCCCGGCCATCATACTCACGATCTCAGCAGTCGCGGGAGTCTGTGGTGCGCTCAGTGACGCCGCCGGTCGACGAGTCCCTCCAGCCGGATTTCTTTGTGCTCTTCGTCAACCTTCGCTTTCCACCCGTACTCACTCTCTTCGATATCGTGCATGGATACTGTCGGATGAATGTCCTTAGAGTGAATTGGCTCTAATAATTTGCATTTACTCGTCCTTAGCTCTCTAAGCGCGAGTAACGGTGATACGGTTTCTGAACGCAGCAGTAGGACGGCCGAATGATTCGCTCGACCCACTCTGGAACCGTCCAGCCACAATCGAAAGTTCGTGTCTGAGTCGGCAAGCGGTGTCGCACCCTGTTCGACCGCCTGCTCAGCAGACAACCGGTCCTGCATCACGAACACTGTATTGCTCCCTCGACTCGTGTGGTACACCGAGTTAGGGAGGATATCCGCGTGGTCGGTGTACTTCTCCTTCACCACGCAAAACAGCTCAATCGTGTCGGGTCCGGCAGTTGTGTCGGTGCGTGGGACAGCGCACACGATTCACGCCCGCCCTTCGGCCTGCGGCCTCAGGACGGCATTCTCTCGCTGTATCAAAATAGGAGTGATAGTAAGATTTTTAACTGGTACTGATTTATTGGTAATTGGCAGATGTACGAGGTGCTCGACGATGTGACGGCACAAGTTCTGCTTGCTATCGAGAGCGGCGACTCGATTCACCGTGTCGCTCAACACCTTCAAAGGCCCTACGAGACGGTCAGACAGGCCGTCAACCGACTTGAAGCGGCAGGCTACGTCGACTACCATGATGGCCTCTCCGTCGTCGATAGTCGGGTACGTAATGCAGCGTGCGAGTTGGTAGCTGCAAGCGCGGGCGTCAGTCCCCCATCGATAGAAGAGGCGTACGTCATCCCACAGTTCGGCGAGTGGCCGTTCGGGTTCACTCGGATCGACGCAGTCTACGTGTGGACACGAGGTGGGTACCAGGTCGGCCGTGCTCCGGAGGACTACCCGTTGTTCCTCTCCGTTCGTGAACAGGATGTCGACGACTGGGTGGAGTTCTTCGAGTCGTTCGGCCTGCCAGTCGCATTCGAGCGCCAGCCCCGAGACAGACTCACAGAACCACTACAGATCGTTCTCGACCCACATCGATCACTCGATATCGATCACGTCGAAGGCTATCCCGTTATCCCACGGGACGACACGATCGAATATATGCGCGAGCACTATGCACAGTTCCAGTCGGCCCTCGCGATGCTCGACCGTATGTACGAGGACCTCGATCTGGGTGTCGCTTACCAAGAGACTGAGCGGGTTCAATCGTGAGTTTCCACGATCGAAGTGACGCGCTCATCGAACTCCTCGAGGAACTCACCAGGACGGACCACCAGTACGTCCTTGTCGGTGGCTATGCTGTTTCAGTATTCAACACGCGCTTCTCGACAGATCTCGATATCGTGGTTGCACCCGACACCAAAGCGGAGTTCGTGACGTTCCTCGAAGATCGTGAGTTCGAAGAAACCGACAGCCACGCGAAACAGTGGTTTTACGATACGGAGGTGGTCGAGTACGAAAAGCGACTGCGCCCCAGCAGCCCATCGGCTTCGATTTGTTGGTGAACGGGCTCGGCTGTCGTCAAACTGAGGCCCAGTGGTCGTTCGATTACCTACACGATCACAGTCAGGAACAAGAGGTGACCGGTGGAACGGTAGCGACGACAGCCAGGGTCATCGGTGGGGCCGTGCTCGTGGCGGCGAAACTCCACAGTGGACGCGAGACGGACCTCAGGGATGTCCTGGCGATCGCTGAAGAGATCGATATAGATACTGTAACGCCTCACCTGCGTCGAGGCGACGAGGATGCCCTTCGGGCGCAGCTCAAGCGTGGACTGGAGATTTTAGAAAGTGAAGACCTCAAGCACGGCTATCGGAGTGATTTCGGAGCGTCGGCCGTTTCGGCAGAAACGGTTGCCTCTCTCAAACACTATCTCTCTGAGCAAGTAGAACAGCTGAGTTAACAACAGAGTAGTGTTCCCGCCGGTACTGCTAATGAGCGTCCCGTCAGTGTTAGCGGCTCTCGGGGGAGTCATATTGTCGGTCGGGAGTATCTACCGCTAACTGTTGCAGGACCGTTTCGCTGTCCCTCGGTGTGACTGATACTGTCGGACAGAATTATCGTGAGGGTTCGGCCGGAATATCCCTCTGCCGCCGACGATTCGCCGCCGTCTGATATTCATGCACCTCTGTCCGACAGTATGAGAACAGCACGTAACGAGTTCCGATCGACAGTATCACTACTTGTGAGTGAAGAAATCGACTGCTGCACCGGATCAACGTAGCCAGAGTTAACATGCCGGTAAGTACGAACTCCAGTATGGAGTTCGAGCGAGGGTCGCCGTTCTCGCTGCGTGATCAGGTTTGCGACCTCCGCTCGGAGGCAAGCCAGCATGGGCTGCTACGCGGCTATCCGAGGTGGGTGTGGGGCCAAGGCTCTCGGATCGACGAGATAGCCGAAGCGTCCCGTGCCGACGAACGAGACGACCTCCGCGCTCAACACGAGGATCGTGGCTGGTACTGGAGGCTGCTGGAGGGGTGGTTCCACCACTTCAATTCCGGCCCGCTGGCCGATCTCGCGGTTTTCGTCGGCTTTGTCTGGTTCTACCTTCGGTTTTTCTTCATCGTCACCTACCTAACGGTGTTCCTAATGATCGCGCCGCTGGCTGCGCTGTACGCCGTCGCAGCGGCGGTGAATCTCTCGCTATCGGGAGCCATCACTGGGGGCGGATACGCGGTGCTCGCGTACTGGGTAGTTCGGTGGCTGCGATCCGGGGCTGTTGAGTCACGACCGAGCGCCTGACCGCTACCTCGGTACTTGCTTCCGCCCACCGCTTCCGTAGGATCCGCTGCTGACTGCACCGCATCTCTAGTGGTCGGAGGCTGAAGCTGTAGCGGTGGCGCGTGCGAGAAACGCGCGCGAGGGACTCGCTCGGGCGGTGCTGAGAGAGTGAGTCGGCTGGGGAGGACGCGCCGAAGGCGCGAGCGGCGGGGCAGCAAAAAGAAAGAGAGAAGCGCTACTGGACCTGAGCGAACTCGGTATCAAGGTGTTCGATCTCGGTGGATCCGTCCAGCAGATCCGGACCAGCGGCAACGACACGCTCGACGTCGTCGACGCGACCGGGTGCATGGCGCTCGGCGAGCCGTTCGGCGTGACCGTAGTGGCGTTTGAATCCCTCGTAGTTGCCATTACTAGCGTGTTCGTGAGCCTGTTCGAGATTCGCCGTGATGGTTCGATGAACGAGCGTGGTTCGGAGCCGGTTTAGTGTCCGGAGCGGGTGTCGAAGGGAATTTCCAAGCATCTCACCCCTCTGGGGCAAACAAACGGGTGGCGGACACACCGAGAACAATGTATCACAATCACTCCGTTGTTGAGTTGAGTGGAAGCCCCCTGTGGAGAGCGCTGCACTGGGCGCGTAGCCCGGAATAGCTTAACGGTGGCGCGTGCGATGAATCCGGCCCGAAGGGACGGAGAATGCGCGCGAGGGACGACTGAGGAGGCGCACGTCAGTGCGCCCCGCAGGGAGGAGGCTGGGGAGGTCGCGCCGAAGGCGCGAGAGGTCACACACCAAAAAAAAGAACTCCAACGACTGCGTGCCTACTCGTCGGCCTCCGAGTCATCTTCGCTTTCGAGTTCGATCCCGGCGACCTGTGCGAGCGCTTCTCCGACCTCCTGACGATATTCGCTCATTTCCGCCTCGGGGTAGGCCTCCTGAGCGCGTGCGGCGGCCTCGCCCTCGTCGGCCTCCATCGCGTTGATCCGGTCGAGGGTCTGCTCGGCAGTCTCGACGACCCACTGATCGCGCGTTTCCTGTCTGATCTTCGTGACCGACTCGGGAGTGATCGACGTGAGCATGTCGCCGTCGTCGCCCTCATACGTTCGGGGCTTGCCCACGATCGCGACGTACTCCGGAGCCTCCATGCCCCGCAGCGCCGCCATCGCCTCGGGCTGATACTGCCCGGCGTAGACGAAGAACGTCCCCGTGGGATCGACCACGCGGCCCTGCCAATACTCGCTGTCGCTACTGTTGGCGACGTTCTCGGTTTCGGTCAGCGTGCCCATCGCGAGCACCCGGTTCGCGTTCTCTCCGGTGGGCAACACTGCGAATTTCGGTGACCGTTCGTCGTCACCGTCCTGGAAGATCTGGCTGGCGTCTCCGAACTCCTCGGCGAACGCGCGCTTGGCTGGTTGGCGATCGGTACGACCGTCGTTACCGCTGTTGGCACTCGAACTCATGATTGAAACGAACCTCGATCGAGTCGGCTTCACTGACTCGCCGACCCTGCACCCCTGATGGGGTGAAAAACTGCTGTCGCGGCTCACTGTGCCGACGACGACACGATGCACCCGATCGATCGCGAGCGCTGGCCCGCCTCAGACCAGCTCTGCGTCGAAGCTCTCGTCCAGGACGCGCGCCGCGTCCGCTGCGGCCGCGTCGTCCGGGCCGATCTCCTCGACTTCGTTCACAAGGTGATACTCCCCGATCTCCGGCCCTTCGATGGCGAAGTAGTGACCCACGAGCTCCGCGCGGAGACGATCGGCGACGACGCTCGGATCGAGCGCGTCCATCGCCATGTCGGTCCCCTCGTTGAGGGAGATCTCGCTGACGGCCTCGGTGGCTTCGGCGTCGAAGATCACGTCCTCGACGTTCTGCCCGTCGTCGAAGGCGGCCTTGATCCGCATGTCGAACTCACCCTCGCCCTCGCCGTGTTCCGAGCACCGCCCGTTCTGGAGCACGCGCGTGCAGTCGTCTCCGGGGCAGCGCTTGATGAGGCCGCTACCGGGCTTGATCGCGACCAGTGCGCCCTCCGAGGCCACCGACTCGTTGCCAGTGCTCGTTTCGACAGCCTCGTCGAGCGCTACAATCTCGGTCGTCTTGTTCAGCTTGACCGAGAAGTCGCCCTCGTACTCGTCGGTGACGACGTTCGAGATGGTGTAGGACTGTCCCTCTTCGAGCTCGGGCAGATCCGAGGTCTCCCACGAGACGAACTTGATGCGGCCCGTCTCATCAGCCAGCAGCCCGACCTGAGCGATCGAGTCAGCGCGGGGCTCCCACAGCTGATCGACTTCGACTTCGAGATCGACCCACTGCTCCTCAGCGTCGATCGCATCGACACTGACGAGATCGTTGCCCGACTCCGCGTAGAAGGCGTCCTGATCGATGTCGTGCTCGTCGAGCAGGTGGTTGGTGACACTCCGGCGAGCCTCGTCCTCGGGGACCTGGTACTCCTCGACGAGCGCAGTCACGCGTGCTTCGACCTCATCGGGATCGACTTCGACATCCGCGTTGTTCTGGAACTGTTCGACGATCGAACCGCTGGTACTTTGGACAGACATGGGTACTTACCTCGAATCGATGTCGACCGCATCGGGACGAGCGTCGCTTCTGACTCGCCCCTTCACCCCTGATGGGGGAATAAAACGGCTGGAGCGGACGTGGTTGCAGTGCCAGTGCTACTGACCGACCGACGTCGTCACGACGTCGCCGACCGAGTACGCACCGGACTGCCCACCGACTCCCCCGGTTCGCTTCCGAGGACGCTGGTGGCACGCCCGCTGGAGTCTCTCGACCCCTCGCCCCTCGGTGGGAACACAAACTGCGGGCGCGGTCGTCGCTGATGGTGTCGGAGGTCGCTGCGACTCCCGGCGCGATCACTCGCTACTCGTGACCGGAACCCGGTGAACACGATCCGTCCCGAGTACGTCAGTGCCGGTATCGATCATATCGCCTGTCCCTGCCGACCCGTTGACGCGGATCGCCACGAGGGCGTCGGCGTACTCGGCCATTTTCTCGTTTCGGATGGGACCTGCTGCCTTCCCGTGGGTGTTCCAATCGGCGGGGAAGCGCTCGACCGGGATACCGCGCTGAGTAGCCCAGTCTTCGCCGAGCTGATCGACACCCCGAGCCGTTCCGGAAACGATCTCCGCGACGGCGAACCCCGATCGGTCGATTGCCTCGGCAACGATACGACGCTGGCCGTCCCGCGAGAGACAGTTGAGGATGGAGCGTGAGCCGGCGACGATCACGGAGAGACCGTCAGCGGGGTGGTCGGGTTGCGAGCGGTCGTTGTGAGCGTCGGCAGTAGTGTCCATCTTTCGTACACCTCACCCATCAGGGAGAGAACAAACCCTCGGTAGCCGTCTTGAATGCCATCCGCTTCGCTGCGAGGTATGCGGGTAGATACTCCCTTATGTAACAACCGCTGACCAGAATAAGGGGAGATCGTTACATAAGGTACACCCGAGCCATCGGTTCCGCGGAACGGTCGCCGGGCGGTAGCCGTGGCGCGCGCGATGAATGCACGCCTCCGGCGCGCAGAACGTGTGCGAGGGATAAGTTCTGAATAATGACGCTCCTCCTATCCTGCTACTCGCCTGCCATCACGCCGGCTCTGAACCGTCAATTGCTTCTGGAGAGATGCGTTCCAATCCGTCCATCTCGATGAGTCCCGCACGAGAATCCGGGAAGTCGCGGTCTCGATATTGAGGGTCGTCCAACCGGGAGATCACCATCCCGTCCTCAAACTGGTAGGGAGAGGGGTCGAACGATTCTGGACTGATGTCGTCGTACCACATGATAAGTCGGTCGGCGTCCCAAGCGAACGATTCCCGAAGGGGAGCTTCGGAGACAACCGGATCACTGACGGTTGCAGGGAAGGCAGAGGGATCGCTGCCCAGCGCGGCATCCGCATCCGGTGAGGTGAGCGTCCGCATCTCGCTGAGATGGTCGTCCAGCTTGTGTGCGATTGCAGCGGGAACTGGCAGTTCCTCGAAGCGTGCTCCGGCGATGATCGGGGACTCGGGGTCGTCACCCCAGCGGACGGCTTCACCGACAGAGAGAAGCATGGGACCGTTCCCATCGATCGAACCCAATTCACCGCTGGTTCCGGAAACAGTACCCGCGTCGGCAGTAACCCGCCAGCCCACTCGTGGTTCGTGAAGTACCGTCTTGGCCTGAGCGGCTAACTCGATCGTTGCCGTATCGCCCTCGAATGCATATTCGTACTGGTAGTCGGCGTCGAACATGGCCTCTGTCGCCGCGTCCCCAGGCGTCGGAACCGGGACATGCTTAGTGGATTTTGGGCGCATCACTTCGCCGAACTTCACGGGGTCGACGTCGAGCTCGTGGAGCGTCGAGACGATATTGTTCGCAAGGCGTTCGCGCTCCCGAGGTGGCCTAATTGCAGGGAGACAGGCGAGAACTGCGCGCATCTCTTTCCTGGGCGGGGGATAGGGATTGCCCTCGATGTATGCATACGAGCGGCCACGAAATCCAGGGTCGTAGTCGTCGGCTGTGAGTTTCATCTGCGAGCCCTACTCAGCGCCATCACAAAGATTCTACGGCAAAGATGGCAGACTGGAGGTGGGTGAACGCGAAGGCGGTGGCGCGTGATGAATCCGGCCCGGAGGGCCGGAGAACGCGCGAGGGACGACCGAGGAGGCGCACGCCAGTGCGCCCCGCAGGGAGGAGGCTGGGGAGGACGCGAGCGAAGCGAGCGGGNAGAACGCGCGAGGGACGACCGAGGAGGCGCACGCCAGTGCGCCCCGCAGGGAGGAGGCTGGGGAGGACGCGAGCGAAGCGAGCGGGTGGAAGACACGTAGCAAAAAGGAGAGCGCCTGTCGCTATCGCTGCCACTTCTCTCGGAGGCGATCGAGCCACTCGCCGACGAACTCGAAGCCCGTCGGCTCACGTTGCCCGTACTCCTCGGCGAGGTCCGCCCGTTGTTCGTCGTGCTCCTCGCGATTGTGCTCCATATCCAACCGAAGGAGTCCTCGGCTCATAAAACCACGCCCGTCATCAGACAGACCAATCCGGCGAACAGCGCACTCTCGCCGACGATCAGCCGCCGTTTCCCCACCGCCAGAATCTGATGGTTCCTGCTCACCCACTCGCCCATCACGAGCGTGAGCGCAGTCTCCCACGAGTCCGCCTCTGCTCGTCCGTCGATCACTCCCTTGTCCACGAACCCGCCGAGCACCAACTTGCTCAGGTAGGCCTCGTTCGGCCCGAGGAACAGCGTCGAAGTCGTATAGCTCGCGATCGCCGCCCCGAACCCACCCATCAGCAGGATGCCGCCCACGATGCCGAACTCCGGCCGGATGGTGACGTCAAGGCCACCGACCAACGAGATCGTCGCGGTCGCGACGACCGTCGCCAACTGCGCCGTCCGCAACGCCTTGTCGTCCAGGTGCTGCTTTCGCTGCTGCTGAGCGTTGAGCACCGTCCGTGCCTCCTGGTACGCCACCGAGACAGGCGTGCTCGACCACGCATTCGGACCGCCCGTTCCACTCGTCGTCTCGCTCTGGTCGCTCATCTCTCGAACACCTCACCCCTCCGGGGTGTCTCATAAATTGGCCTTTATCGCCTGATCTTCCATCCGCACAGTCCCGCTCCACCGAACCCCCCGAACGGGTCCCGGAGGGGCGCAGAGCGGTAGCCGTGGCGCGCGATGAATCCGGCCCGAAGGGCCGGAGAACGCGCGAGGGACGACCGAGGAGGCGCACGCCAGTGCGCCCCGCAGGGAGGAGGCTGGGGAGGACGCGAGCGAAGCGAGCGGGNAGAACGCGCGAGGGACGACCGAGGAGGCGCACGCCAGTGCGCCCCGCAGGGAGGAGGCTGGGGAGGACGCGAGCGAAGCGAGCGGGTGGTAGTCACGTAACAAAAAGGGGAGCCAAGCGCCCTCACTCGCTGTTCGACAGCTCTGGGAGATCGAGGTGGACCATCCGGTCGTTCGCTCCGAACTCCGAGATCGACGTGTGCTCGTAGTGGTTGATCCGGCTCACCGTCTTCTTCCACCGAGGCACGTTGTACTTCTCTTCGCTCACACGCTGCTCGCGCCCTCGTTTCTCGAACTCCTTGCGAACCTGCTCGCCCCACGACACCCCGTAGGTATCTGACTGGAGCTCCCGGATCGCCACGAACCCGACTGCGTCCGAGTCCTCCGCTTCCACGCGCGTGATGCGTGCCTGCGCCTCCGATCCCTCGAAGCTACTGAGATCCACGTCCACGCCCTCGACCTCGGGCATGTCCGCCGCCTGGGGGAAGAACCACTCCTCGCGATGGTTCGTTGGGACCGGCGTGAACTCATCGTCCTCATCGACCTCTGCCTCGCACGACGAGGGCTCGGACATCTCGATGCCACCCATCGGCGAGGGGCCGTCGCCTCGCTCACACCGCCAGATCTGGGTGTCGCTCGTCGCCGCCAGCGTCACCTGCCCGTTGAACACACTGGGCTTGGCGTCGATGATCCGCACCACGTCACCCTCGTTCAGACGCACGTCCATGTTCGAGTTGCGCCAGATGGTCAGCTTCGCCTCGCCCGACTCGTCTTCGAGGATCGCGACCTGCTGCTGGTTACTTGATGCCGGCTCGAACATCGTTGCCACTACGCCCTCGATGGTAGCCCACGAGTCGGTCGGTTCGACCATCGAGAGCGGCGAGACGACTGCCCGGTCTTCGCACAGGTCCTCCACGAGGTCCATCACTGCCTCACTGATGTTCGCCCCGTCGGCGACCCGCTCGGACAGCCGCTTGGCGATCGTCGCTCGCGAGCGCCCGAACCGCTCGGCCACCCGCCCCGACTGCGTGTAGATCTCGCCCACCGCCTTCTTGTCCAGGTGTTCACGCGGATCGTCAACGAACCCACGACCGACGTGCCCCGAGGCAGCTTCCGCCTCGACGTCTTCTCGACACTCCTCCATTCGCTTCTGGTGAGTCTCCATCGTGCGCTGCTCGCGCTGCTTCTTCTGCTCGGGTCGGGGGTGAACCTCCGGGTTCGCCCCGGCCCGTTTCGAGATCTCTGCGAGCTCTTCCTCACGCCCCTCGATGCGCTCCTGGGTGTAGAGGCTCTTGTCGTCGTACTCGCTCTCGCCACCGGGACCGCCCCACGACCCGTTCACCGCCTCGTCCGTCCCTCGATCGAGCCGCCCCTGCTCCGCACGTTTCTGGCCGATCTCGTCACCAGGCACGCCGTCGATCGAGAGTTCGAGTTCCGTCTCGCGCTCTCCACCACTGGGGTACTGCACCTCGTCGTACTGCCGCATCCGCTCGGCGTCCCGCACACGCCCTGCGTCGCTGCTCTCGTTCTCGCTCTGTGCGACCGCAACCGTCTTGTCGCTGAAGTTCTTAGAACTCATTGTCGTAGCTTGTGAGGGCCTAATCACCCCTCTCCGCTAATCAGACGGAGAGAGATGTCACTGACCGCTGTTGTCGTCGGTACTGACGACTTCATCTCTTCAACCCTCACCCCTACAGGGTGTCTTATAAATTGGGTGCGTACATGCGGTTTTGCAGGCTCGCTACTCCTTCCGCAGACAAACCCTGGGAGGTCTACCATCACACCGCCCTTTCGTCGATCACCTCCCTCCCCACCCCGAGAGCTCTCCCTCTCCACACCTGCTCTCCCCCTGCACTCCGCACTCCTATCTTCCCTCTACACCCATTGCACTACCCAGAATCCAACAGTCCGATTTCCTCGTTCCAGTCCGTTAGCCGCTCCTACTAAGACTTTATAGCGTCGTGATCTTCCGCAAAAGGAAGTGGGTCGCCGTCGGTAGCTGTCGGTCCAGGAGCCGCGCGTGAGCAACGCGCGTGCTGCGGGTTTTGCGGTGCTGTTGCGGTCGCCGAACGGAGCGGTCGCTGAACGGAGCGGTCGCTGAACGGAGCGGTCGCTGAACGGAGCGGTAGTGGCTGCGGTTGCAGAACGGTCGCGGAGCGAAGGCGGTCACCGAACGGTCGCGAAGTGGAAGCGGTCGCTGAACGGTCGCAGAGCGGAAGCGGTTGCAGAATGGTCGCAGAGTCGAAGCGGCCGCGGCAGCTGGAGCGGAGGCAGTAGCCGTCGCGGAACGGTAGCAGTAGCGGTCGCCGAACGGAGCGGTGGCGCGTGCGATCGCCGTAGCAGGGGTGGAACGATCGGAGGGAGTCCCACCCCGTGCGAACATGCTGCCAAAAAAACCCGACAGGCTGGGCTCACTGGTCCTCGACGGTGCCGAGGTACGTCCCGCACTTGCAGTCCCGATGCAGCCAGTCCCCGTCGAAGTATTCGTTCTGGAGTTCTTGAGGATGATCGCAGTAGGCCTGCACCACGTCGCCGATCTCTGCGTGCGCCTCGTTCAGGAGCTCGTCGGTCATCTGTCTGCGCCCCGCCGAGACTTCCTGAAGCTTCTGGGCGGTCTCGGCGTCGATGTCGCTCCGGTTGGTGATGTTGCTGCCGGTACTGATCACTCGCTGCACCGTCTCTCGGATTTGGCTGAAGAGCGTCATTCTCTCGAACACCTCACCCCTCCGGGGTGTCACAAAAATGGCCGTTCGTTATATTCGTTTTCGAATGGCGAATACTCGCGATGCCTCTGGTCCGATGATGGTTGCGGGAGCCGCTGCCGAGCGGGAGCTGTGCAGTGCGGTCGCGGTAGCGGTCGGTCCCGTCGAACGCGCGCGAGAAACGTGCGCGATGCGGGTTCGCGGTGCGGTCGTCGTCGCGGATGCGGGGCCGTCGACGAACTCAGCAGAACAGCCGGGCTGCCGCGAACGCCGATGCACGGTAGACGCCTTCGAGGAAGACGCACACGCCGGCCAGCAGCAAGAACCCCACCGGGATGGCTCCACCCAACACGACGTCGAGGATCCCGACACTGATTGCGAGCACTACCACGGCCGTCCGGAGTCGATCAGTTGTCGGTGCGACTGAGCGTCGTCGTTGTCGGGAGGTTCGTGCCATCTTCTGAATCACTCCACCCCTCGATGGAGGACAAAGAACTGTCGTCGGGTCCGTTCGAGTTTGGGCTGTTGAACGGCGAGCCTCTCGATGGAGGACAAAGAACTGTCGCGGGTTCTACGGAATCATCGCCGCCGTCACGCTACTCGAGGCGAGTCCGACGACTATGGTTAGGAGTGCGAGCGTCCCGATGAGGTTGATTCCTTCGTTGTTTCGCGGGTTCAGCAGGCGCGGCACGTTGACCGAGACTTCGTAGTCGGCGATCGGCCACACCAGGCGAACGTCGGTCCCGGTGAGGAAGTCTCCCAGGACGTGTCCGAAGCCGGCGAGACTCCCGACGGTGAAGCCATACTGAGCAGCTGCGACTGGCGTCACGATCGCACCGCCAGCGTAGACGGTGATGTTCGTGCCGATCCACCACGTGGGACCTGCGACCAGCGCACCGACGATCGCAGCACCCACCAGCGAGTGCGTCACACCGTGGGGAATGAATCGCCACGTCAGCCTATCCGGCAGGCCCGCAACCCCGATCGTGATCACTGCTCCAGCCACCGCAAAGGCTGGATACATTTCGGCGATTGAAATGCCGAATGGAACGTACAGCAATAGCGCTCCCAGACACGCGACTACCCGTGCAGTTGACGGGGCGTTCGTAGGCCCGATGACTTCCGTGATTCGTTGGATCGATGATGCCGTACTCATTGTCGAAACTCCGAGGGGTTTCCCTCGTTGGTCATGGATGGTGAGCGAGTGTCGGTACTGGATTCGCCGTCGCGACTGTCCTGGTCTGTCGGTGCGACTTCTCTCATCTCTCTCACCCTCACCCCCTACTGGGCAAACAAACTGCACAGCGTTTCGTCGGTCATCCAATACATCGGCGCGGTGGTACGTATGAGTTTCAGTGAGCGAGCGATCCAGGTCCCTCGCGACAGCCCAGGTATGCCTCACACTCACACGTCCGGTGGATGGACTCACTCCCAGCGCGCCGCGACTACATCTCAACTGGATCGTCACACCAACGCCGTTCGGCACAGTTCCAGTTGGCTGATCGAAATGATTGCGAGCTCGTCCAGGCGGGAACTCACCAGCGATCCGGTCCGGTCGACCACCCACCCAGCACCCCATCTCGATCACCCAACTACTCCAAGCGAACACCCCCTCGAGATCGGCCATCCAATCCGACGGCTACTCACCCCCACCTCGACCCCTCCGATCCAGCCCCTCAACGATCTACCAACAAACGAAAACATCGGCCATCCAGACCCAGACTGAATCGAGACTGACTGGCGACCAAATCAGAGTATGATCCAAGCCACGAACCACCTCGATTTCCACAGTCACTCTCCCCCTGTTGTCCTCGATCCCAGTCCCGTCTCCTCCACCTGGTCACCGGCGATGTTGTCTCGGAATCATTCTGTCCCAGTAACTAATCCTGGTGTGTGACTGCTCCGTTTCTCGGTCCCGATCCAGGTACTCTCCGTCGCGGTCACCTTGACGATAGCTGTTCGATTGCTGTCTTCTGAGTTACCTCTCTCACTCCCGATCATCTCCCATCACCCCCACCTAATATCTGCGAGCGTTGAGGTAGGATCCTACCTCCAAGCTTCCCCAGGAGCACCCCCGATCTGTCCCCACCCCCTCGAATTCAGAAAACGACGCCCATCCCCCCCTCTATACTAGTCGTTTTTCGTCCGTCCACCCTCCGTCCGGACGACGAAAATCGCATGACGGGACGGTCGGACAGACGATTCTGGACGGACGGCTGTTCGATATATTTCATAAATCGTCCGTCCACCCTCCGCCCTCTTGCGATTTTGGGGGTGTATTGGAGTTGGTAGAGAATCGTCCGTCCACGATCTACCGAATCGTTCGTCCACCCTCCGCCCTCTGGTGGTTTTGGGAGATGTCGTAGAAGGTGAATGATAGTGCCTTTCGAGTACCAAGCACTCCAGATTCTGTTAGATGGAAAGAAGGAGTTAGGTCTATGGAGAGGCCAGACCGACACCAATATAGACGGTAGTTTTGCTGCCGTCGACTCGCTTTCGTTTGGACTCGAAATCGAAATCGAGTGCCTTTCTCAGCGAAGTTGCGAACTGCCGTTTGTTTCGAATCTCGAACAGATTCTCATTTGCGTAGGTTTTGTATGGATCGTAGATTTCATCGAGTGGAGTCTCAGTATTCTCCGAGGTGATCAACTGCTCGTCCGCAAACGCAGCCACCCCTTCGTCCTTCCCGCCGAGTTCCTCGTCGGGGGTTTCTTCCACGTCTGAATCGTCGCTCATAGAGTCGTCGGTTCCAGTACCAGATTTGTTACTTGTTTCGTCGTTCGCCATCTCGACCGCGGGCTCGGAACCGGCCTGATCTGTGGGATCATTCACCGGCTGTTCACCGTCGAAAGAGCTATTTTCATTCTCATCTTCGCTGGCGGAATGATCGACGGATTTCTCGAACGTGTCGGTGGGGTCATCGGGCTCCGGGCTGAGGGGGAAGGTCGCTCCATCGCGATAGAAGACCGGCCGTTCCTCTTTGTTCTCCGACATGATCAGGATGTGGTAATCGTCGCGATCGTACTCCGGATTCGGGAGGATTTCTTCGGGAATGGCTGGCCGTTTCATCGCCACCCAGTCCTCTTCAAGATTGTCACTGTCCTCGTATGTTAGGTTCTCTTCAACTTTTCGTTCGATGGTATGTTTGTCTCGGTGCTCGTCATAGATGTCAACGGCAGGCACGTTAGAGATCCCAACGTCGTCCAGATTTTCGAGGCGAGTGTGGACGGTTCCATCGCCATCGCGCATCACGAGCTCGCCGTCTTCGCGGGTCCAATTGGTGCGACGCTTGTCGCCAGTCGTTGGTCGGACTACTGATGCTTTGTCGTTGATTCGCACCAGGTAATCGCTCACGTAGTAGTGGATGATGCCCGTCTCATCCTCGGTTTTCTTCACTGGTTGGGTGAGGATGTTTTCGAGTCGCCGTGCCCAATATTCGAAGTCCTCGCCAGCCTCGTTGACACCGACGCCATCCGCCCCAGGTTCGACGACGAACACCGGGGTTCCATTCATCTCCTGAGCTTTCTTCAGATTCTCGAGGACCTTCGGTGGTTTCGTCGGCGTGGTCGTCTCGGCTTCAAGGACCAGCGTCGTGTCGAGGTCGGGATGGGTGGCTGTCGCATCCGGCATGTCGCTACCGTCCTGCTCCAGCACGTTGACCAGGAACCCCTCGGCGGCGAGCTCGTGTTCGATCGTCTCCAACGCCGAGTCGTGAGCCTCGCCGCCCGAGGATGGAACATCGCCCGTATCGTTCGCGATCACCTCCTCGCCTTCCTCGGACAGACAGAGACGGGCCTCGGTGGGTTTCTTGGCGTTCGTGACCTCGATGAGTTCCGTTCGACTGTGAGCGCTTTCGACGATCAGGTCTTGGCCTGGTGGGCGGTACTCCTTGCGCGCTTCGTCCGCTTGGGCGATATCGTCGTTGTTCTTGGCTTTCTCCGCTGCTCCCGTGTAGTAGTCGTGGACCTTCTCAGTCACATTGAGGGCGGTGGCGCGGTCGGCTACGACGGCCATCCCCAAGACGGCTTGAGTGGGAAATACGCCAAACCCGCTCACACCAAGCCCTACGCCCGCATCAGTGAACCAATCTACGGCCTCGGATCCGTCGAAGACGGCCAGCCCGTGCTCGTCACCGAGGGCATCGCCGACGCAATCACCGCCCACCAGGCGGGCTACGCCTGTATCTCGCCGGTCACCACGCGGTTCAAGCACGACGATCGCGAGCGGTTGCGAGAAGTCCTCAACAATCACGATGTCCCACGCGCGTACGTCGTTCAGGACGCCGAGCGACCGAGTAGCGACCTCGATGAAGACGACCGCCTCACGCTTACGCAGGCCGGCGAGGGCCTTCGCGGCGCGCTCGACACGGCTGCATACCTCGCCGAACACGACACCGACGCTCGCCTCGCCGAGCTCCCCCGACCCGGTCTCGACAAGGTCGACCTCGATGACTACCTCAACGAATGGACCGACGACGGCTCGCTCGCCCCGGTACTCGCCAGCGCGAAGCCCGCCCAGGAGCACCCTGCTTACGACCCGCAGGACGCCGAAATCGACGCCGCCACACGCGACCGGCCCGATCCACTCAGCGACAACGCGTCCGATTCCAGCTACTCGGCACTGTTCGATCTCGACATTCGAGACGCATCAGGTCTCGACGCCGACTACCGTGGCCCGAGCCCTCTCGGTCATCACGGCGAGAGCGAGACGTACTTCGTCATCATCGACGAGCGCGACGTCGCTTACGACCACAAGTACAAAGCCGCCTACAACGCGCTCACGTACCTGCTCGCCGACGCCGGCGAGCGCCCATCCGACAATCCCAACAGACGCCTCGACGACGCCGAGGTGTTCGCTGCGTGGCGACACGCCAAACGAGAGGGCATCCTCCCCGATGACGATCCAATCCCTCGGCGCGCACTCCGCCACGTCGCTATCGATCAGGGCCACTGCGAATCCGGCGATATCGAAGACGGCTGGAAGCTCCCCCGCGACGCCCACGACGACGCCCTCGACACACTCGCCGAGGAGTACGGCCTCAATCCCGGTCGAGATCCGATCGGCACTGGCTGGAGGCAGTCTTCTGATACTGTGGACCCCACCACTCTCGACGTCGTGCTCGATCCCGAAATGGCATGGCGGGCGGCCCGACTCGTCAGCCCTGAGGACCTCCCGGATCCTGCCCGGCTCGATCTCGAACCCACCTCCGATGGAGAGGCCTGGCAGTGCCCGCAGTGTGAGAATAGTGTCGACATTGTCCGGGCGGTCGCCATCCACCGCGGCAGCGTCAGCTGCTGTGAGGAGCCGCTGGCCGACGACGCGTACGACGCTGCGTACCGCCGTGCTCGCGAGGAGTTCGGGGCACCCTTGCCCGAGTATGTGAGTGCGGCGACCGCGACCGACAACTGGGCGCTCATCCAGGGCGCGCTCTCACAGCTCACCCACTGGCACCTCTCCGAGCTCGACTCAACCATTACTGGTCTTGGCGACGACGAAGACGTTCTCGCCGAAATCGATCCCACGTGGGAGGACTCCGCTTCCGGAGAGCGCATCCTCGCGTTCCGCTCGGGCGGGTTCTACTGCCGCGAACACGAGTGTACCATCGATCCCTCCGGCTGGTCGCGCTTGAAGCCGGGCTCATCGATGCGTGTGACGACGCCCTCTCAGGGGAGGCGTTCAAACAGGCCTACCATATCGCTCGCGAAGAGTATGGTGCGCCCCTTCCCGAGTGGTCAGTCGGCAGCCCGGACCATATACCCGTCCTGCCGCCAGCAGCGGACCTCCTCGGCGAGTTCACCACCGATCGTGATCGCCTCGATGCCGCCGTGAGAACGTCGAGAGCCTCTATCGCGAACTCGCCAGCGACAGTCGCCAGGCACACCTCCTGACCGCCCTTCCCGCCCTTGGCAAGACCACCTCTGTAGTGAAGAACGCCGACGAGTATCCAGCCCTCTACCTCGCTCCCCGAAAGGAGCTCATGGCCGAGGTGGCCGAGAAAGCCCGCACCCGCGGGATGAGCCACATGCACCTTCCCGTGTTCAGCGAGGTCAGACCCAGCGAACCCGCGATCTACGAGGCCGCCAGCCTGATCCGCAAGGAGAGTACGGATCTACTCCGAGAGTTCGAGGCTCTCGCCGAGCGCATCGACGAACCGGTCGTCGAGGATGACGACGGCTCCGAAGACGCCATCGGAATTCACGTCTCCGTCGAAGAAGACGACTCCGAGGAAATCCACCTCGAGCGCGGGAGCTGTCCGGTCGCGAACGGCGAACACGGCGAGGCATGGATGCTCGCGGTTCACGTCGCCCGTCATCTCGGTCACGCGCCGAAGGACATCCACACTCACGACGAAGCGCTGTTCGGCGAGCCGTTGCCCTGTCACCACCACGACGGCACGTGCGCGTACGCCGACGCGTGGGAGGCCGCCAGCGACCCCGAGAACCCCAAGGACATCCTGATCGGGAATTATGGCCACGGCTACGTCGACGGCACCCGCACCTACTACTCCGAGACTGGCGAGGACTCCCAAGTCATCGACCGCACCATCACTATCGACGAGTTCCCCGGCGACGTCTATGACGAGCGCTTCGGTGAGATCTATCTCGACCACGCCACGTGGTTCGCCCGGGCGCTCCGCAGCGACGTCGAGGACCGCCAGACGCTCTTCGAGGAGGACCTCTGGAGCGACGAGTGGGTCCGGGCGTGGCTCCGCGGCAACGCCACCTCCGAGATCGACGCCGTCGCCACCGCAGATCACCACCTCGACCTCATGCAGCGAGTGCTCGATACACACGCCGTCGTCGACGACATCCTCGAAACGAGTTCGTCCATCACCGCTGACGACCACGGAGCCGATGCGGATGAGTCCAGTCTCAGGAGCGTTCTCGGACGCGTGCAGGACCTCGGCCCAGAGTGGGACGACGAGGCGATCGAGGACGCCTGTGCGGGACTTCGCTCCGTCCTCGACAACGCTGAGAACGTCAGCCGACAGACGGTCGAGCGCATCGAGGACGCGGTACTCCCGCCTCTCGCGACCGCGGCCGTCGAACTCGATGACGGAGTCACTCTCGGTGGCGGGGTCGTCGAGGATTTCGACCACTTCGGCGGCGATCTCACCACGATGGTCGAGGATGCCGTGACCGACTTCCGCGAGCGCCACGATGGCGCTGACAGCCTCGTGAGGCAGCCTATCAGGCTCTCGATGGCGGGAAGAGGGCTGCCGGGAGCTCGCCCTCCACGTTCGCGATGGCTACGCACATCCGCTCGCGTATCTCCTGCTCCACGGCGTGATCACCCCCAAGGACGATGAGGACGGGGCCGCGACTACCATCCAGACTGACTCGTTCTCGTTCGACCACGAGGACGGTACCAACCTCAAGCGGATGAGCCTCGGCCGTGAAACGATCATCGTCGATAGGAATCACCACAGCGCTGTCGTTCACCATCCGCCTGCCTTCGCCGGTGGCAACGCGCAGAATTCGGTGGTCGGGCTCAATGCCACCGGTCGTGAACGTCTCTGGTCGCTCGCCACCGGCACCGACGTCCACGAAACCGCTCGCGAACGCCGCGCGTTCCTTCGAGAGGTGCTCAATCTCTAGGTGGTCCAGACCAGCCCACACATCAACACCTACTCCGGATCCGCCCAGAGCAAGAACTTCGATGGAGACGTTGCGCTCGTGAAATCCGTCGCCGAGGAGTACGCTGCAATGCAGCTGCGCCAGGATACCTTCATCGCCACGACCAAACCCGGCGTCATCACCACGAAGAAAGCCCGCGCCGCGGTCAAGGAACGCATCAAGGACGATGTCGCCGCGGTTGATCACTATGGGAATGTCACCGGCTCGAACGCGCTCGGCGAGTTGAATCTCGGGGTAGTACTTGGCTGCCGGCACTTCGGCGATGCAGTCGTCGAGAAGTGGGCGGCGCTCGCCGGCGAGACCGTCCAGCACTCGGGGAAGGGCAGTGACCTCGAGTATGGGAGCGAGACTGCCAACACGTGGCTACAAACCCTGAAGAGGACGACAAAGTTACCCCACATACTAGAGGATATTCATTTACGTGGGGTAACTGAGGGTTCACCATCAATCACACGGGAGATTGTCTAGTTATCATGTGCTACCTAGGTAGAAATAGGAATGATTGTCTATCTTCATCGAGAAGGTATGTCGGATATTCAGCCGCAACAGGCCGAAAGGTGGTGTTTTACACTTCGATGACGGGGGGTACATCTCGCTGTTGTCAAAGTTACCCCACAAATTGATGTGATTCGCTGTTAGTGGGGTAACTATGAGCGAGGACATCCCAGAGAAACCGCCAGCACCGGAGTTGCCGAAGTACCTTCACGAGCCACTTGAGAAGCAATTCCCGGAACGTCTGGAAGCAGTCGCAGCATATGCGGCTGACCTGGCAGAATGGAAACGTCAAAAGCGCCAAGAAGAACTCGAACGTCGACGGGCTAAAGAAGAAGTCGATGAAGATGAATTCGAGGAGCTGGAAGAACGCGATATTTCGATAGATCCAGAGGATTACGAGGATGTCTCGACCAGCGGAGCGTACATCACGGTGAAGACCACGAAGGAAACCAGCGAGAAATCGTACCGTTACTACTACTGGCAGTGGAGGGAAGGCGATTCCTGGAAGAACGAATATATCGCGCCTGTGAACCCACAAGAGTAGGGTGTCGCCAGATCACGGTAGACTTGGACACAATCACTCAACAATTCTCGGAACCCTCCCCCCCCGTCATCGATGTGTAAACTATAGAGAGCGGGAGGGGAGTTGCGGACGGAAACAGTCGAAATAACCCAGAAGAGGCATAGACGGGACGAAGAGAGATTCAGACACAAAAACCGGTTCATGTTCTATGATTGCTACTAGTCTGACGAAGTTTTATATACCACTCGTTAGAACCAGAACCGTATTGCCGTTAATCACAAGGATTCGAAGGAGTGTCTCTTCAAGGAGCTAAGTGGGACAGCTATTTCTTTAGTAGTTATTGTGATGGCTCTTTCTTGTGGAATCGTAGCTCTCGTGGTTTCTCCCGGCGATCTGTGTCTTGTTTCTCGTCCTCTGTACCCCTCCTCTACCGAGGATTTACACTCCGATGACGGGGGGAGGGGGTCACATTCAGACCTTTATCGAAGTGCTCTATTGAAAATGCGGTACGAGAGTACGATCATAGCGTCTTGGCGAGCTTCTTGATGTTGTTGAGCGCGAACAGGAGAACGATCTCACGGAACTGGCGATACCAGAACCGCGAANGTTCGCTTGACCGTCGAGTAGGAGGTTTCGGACATCCACCGCTGGGTGTAGCCCTTCGCTCGGATGAGAGCGTTATTCGCTGTAGCCATCGATTTCGATCCTTGGTGCTGAACGAGGTATTCAACGTCCAGTGCGGCGATTTCGCATTCGGTGTGCCAGTCCTGGAAGCCGTTGTCAGCAGCCACGGACCGCAGGTCGTCCGCGTTCCGGCGGACGACCCGCGGGCCAGCCTTCGTGTCGTGTTCGTGCTCGATACAGCAATGGACGTCCGGCACCGCAAGCGACTTTGTATCGGTCAACGTCGTTGCTTTGATCGTCTTCACGCTTCGCCCACATCGTTGGAGGTAGTACTGAGAGGCTTGCTTCCGTTCGAAGAATGTGCTGTCCAATGCGACGTGTCCAGACTGCGGGTGTTGCTGCGCTGAGACGCGCAGCAACGCCCGACAGATGTACATCGCGTACCGATCGAGTGAGTGGTAGAACGCGGTAGGGTCAGGCAATGCATCTGGATGAAGGCCGAGCCGATCATATATCTCCGGCATGAGGCTCAACCGATCGACGAGTTCGGCGTAGCTGTGGCCTCTTCCTTGCGAATACAGTGTGCGACGATGTGAGCCTCGCGGGCAAGCCCGACTCGGGCGGGCTTGCCCGCTCGCTTCCCCAACGCTTGTTTGGCTACACGCAGTGCTGTCTCAACGAGGTCGAGAAGCGCGACTCCCATAATCGACTTCTCGACCTCGTTTCCTCAAACTCATTACGGAGAAATCCCGTCGCTGCCGTCCATTTTCAATAGAGCATATCGAAGGCTGTTCATGAATAGAATTGTCCTGAACAATCAGGCTCAGCCGGCTGAAGAGTGTGACGGGTTATTATCTACAATTTCATACAATTCTCCGACGAAGGTGGGAATTACACATCGAACACGGGGTGTGGTGGATCTATAGAGGTACGCCACGACATGGGAATGCCTCTTACATCTCGTGGAATTCGTCCAACTGTGCATTAACAACCGACTGAAGGAGTTCTTCTTGGCCGTCGGTGGTTTCTAGCCTCGTGCCCTTGACGATCCGATCCATAATCGCTGTTGGATCTTCCGTGAATGTGAACTCCATGTACATCCCACCTCCACGTCCTCGACTCTTTCTTGATGTCGATATCAACCCATACGTGGAGAGCTCTTTAACGTATTTGACATAGGTTTCTCGAGTCATTTGATCTGCATCGAGTTCGTCAGTAACCCACTGATATACTTTGAATCCGACCGGACTTGGAACTGAACTCCCTGTCCGTTTGGAGTACCGAGCAACTGCCGCTGTTGCATATAGCGATATTTTCTTCTGTGTGGTCAAACCTTCGACGAGTTTCAACGACCGATCCTTGTCAATCTCCTCTTGTGATTCACGAACGTGCTCCTCGAGAACTTCTTCATCTCCGCGCTCGTTAGCCAGATCGCCAGCACCGCGGAACAGGTCGATCGCTTTCCGAGCATCACCGTGGCTTTGTGCTGCGAACGCTGCCACCAGTGGAATCACGTCCTCTTCGAGTGCATTTGGTTGGAAGGCGTCCCGCCGGTTTTTAAGAATTTGTCGCAACTGATTGGCGTCATAGTCGGGGAAGTAGACGTCTCGAGGGTTAAATGAGCTCTCTGCGCGGCCATCGATGTTCTCCATAAATTTTGGGTCGTTCGTCAACGCCGCAACTGAGACGCGTCCCTCTATCTCATCTGTGTTACTCGCACGAGAGAGTTGGTAGAGAAGCTTCGAGTAGGCCGGTTCATCGTTCGCACGCCGTCCGATTAAGAGGTCGATCTCGTCGAGGATGAATATGACCGAGTCATAATTTTTGTTGATGAGTTCGTACAGACGACGGTACTTGCGTTTGGTCGATACTCCTGTCTCAGGGACGCCAACCTCTGCGCCCATGTTCTTCGCGACCGTCTGAACGAGTTCGTAGACCGCTTGGTCAAGGGTATTGATCGGCTGGCAATTGATCGCGACGACGCCGAAGTGTTCATCTTTCGACTTACAGAGTTCGATGATTTGCTGAGTAACAGCTCCAATAATGAGTGATTTCCCTGTTCCTGCCGGTCCATATAGCAGCATGTTCGGCGGCCGATTCCCCTGGAGGGTGGGTTTTAAGAATGAAACTACTGATTCGAGCTGTTCGTCGCGACCGACGATCCGTTCCTCGTCGATGATCGTATCTGGTTCGACCAAATCTCTATTGGCGAAAACCGACGTACCCCCCTCCTCATCGAGCATATCCTGGATGGTGCGTTGCGAGTTCTCTCCCGCATATACAGCATCACTTATCGATTCGGAGTTACTGGCGACATTTTCTGAGGCGACTTCAGCTTCGTCTTCCGCCTTTTCAGAACGCGTCTTTTCTTCTCCAAGGGTGGATTGATCCGTTTTCCCTTGATCGCTCCCGGCCATACGCTTGCTGCATTCTGGAGGCATATAAATGCCCACCATAATCGATGTCTATTTTGGCGCTAGGAGGATCCTATTGGTTGCATTCAACGTTTTCGTCATAGCGACTCTGTACCGGCAACGAAGTACTATCCAGCAGAACTTCGGTGGCTTCGTTATCGATGTGTAAGTCGTAGGTCTGGTTCTTGTCATATCATATTGACCCTCCCCTCCCCGTCATCGATGTGTAAGTGCGACATTGTTCCCGATACCGAACGCAGTGATCGTAACGGCAATCGCACTCACCTCACGCTATTCGGAGAGTTTGATCACGTAGTCGTGGAGAATGATATACCTGCCCTCGGAGGAGCGTGACCGACCGCGCGGTGACGTTCCGTATCTGCGGCGACGGCTACATCGTCACGCTCACGCTGCCGTTGGTGTTCGTGGTTGCGTTCGTCACGTTCCCTCCGGTAGTAGTATTCGCTGCCGTCTCCTGATCCTGCGCACCCACGATAGCGAGCGGTCTCATGACTGCGACCGGGCTCAAGAGAACTGCCGCGACGAGTACGGCGATCGTTCGTCGCACTCTCGATTGGTCGGTGCTCGGTTCGTCGAGCAGTACCCTGGTCCCGTCATCGTTCGTGCCTCCGAAGCGGAGATAGCTATCGGTCTGCTCGTGGAGGGTTACCTCGGCGAATCGAACCGCAACAGCCGGGTGACTGTAGAGACTGAACTCGTCGAGGTCGCGCTCGATGGTGATCTACTTGTCCCTGAGTGCTTGAGTGTACTCAGAGGTCTGTGTCGATTCAAGGAGTGCCTGCCCCCGATCGAGATCGAGTTCGGCGACTTCATAGGTCGTCCCCTGATGATGGTATATCGCTTCGGGATGGGCGTCCCGGAGCGCATCCGCGAACGGGAGGCGTGCGATCGTCGCATTCTGGAGTCGGTCGGCCGGTCTGACCTCACGGTCATCAATAGTCTGGAGGCTCATCTCGTGCTGGGGACTGTCATCACCCTCGTAGAACCACGGATGCCAGCGTTCGTATCCCGCCGATCGAGTGTCCCTGCCTCTTCGAGATCAGCGACCAACTCGGGGAAGTCATCGCCGAAATGGTGAGTATCATCGGGTTTAAGCCAGGTTTCAGTCGCGGCGCTACACACATGCTCAGACATGAGCTGGTCGTTTTCGGGATTGACCACCGCATGCTCGGAATCACCGTCGAAAAACGAGGCGGGGTTTGCCATCAGGTACTGATCGTGCTGGTCGTTCCCGCCGATAAGCGTGACAAGACTCGGCTCTTCTCCTCAACCGGCGCGTCCTGCGCGCTGGTGGGTACTCATCCGCATGCCTGGATATCCGTTGAGGAGAACGATGTCGAGGCCACCGACGTCGACCCCGAGTTCGAGTGCGTTCGTGCTCCAGACACTACGGATCGAGCCGTCGTGAAGACCTTCCTCGATTTCCTCGCGACGACTCTGCTTAAGCGCAGCCTGATAGGCGGTGATATCGTCGGCAAGTGTCGCGAGGGTTTCTTCTTGGTCGTTGATGAGCGCCGCTGAGGTGCGATAGAGGGTTCGTCCACCGTGGTCAATTGCGCGCTCGAACGCGGGAATGGTGTATGCGAGGCTCTTGTCGCTAGCAGTCGGCGTAGCAAGGACGGCGTTCTGATCGTCACGGATGGCTTCGATAGCACTCACCTGATGCTGGTAGAGGTGTTCGATATCGCGACGCGCGAGCGCCATTTCGAGGCGATAGTTGAGATCAAGATCCGCCCGTGTGGCTTCACGACCAGAGACACGCTCGTGATACTGGATACGGCCCTGATGCTGTGATCGGTTTCGGAGCCACTGGATCGTCTCGTCCACGGTATGAGTAGCGTATTGTCGTTTGTTCACTAAGGGTTTTGCCGCTGCGAGCACCAGCTTAGTTGCATCTGCGCCGCACACCGACTAATTTCACCATTTACTAACAAAACCCATGCTCTATACTACAATGGAAAGAAAATGTTGCATTCATGGTACTCACCTTCGTGGCGAATAAACGCCTACAATGTCTGTTCGTCCTATGAACGATTCACGAAGCCATCAGACGGACTGGAGCTTCACCGTTGACGCCTCGAAGTCCTCGACGAACGCGCCTTGTCCGCCGGCATTGTACGTTCCGTTATCGGTCTCGATGATAAGGGTGTTCTCGACGGGGAACGAGCTGTTCGTTGGTTCGAGGAGTGATTGTCGGACATCTACGACCAGACCATCGAGTTCGGTCGGGCCGTCTTTACCGTGAAGGGGACGACCGGTTACGTGTGCGTGGACTGCAGAACCGGTGCGGATGTGGAGCGCTGCCTGCAAAACCACGTGGCGGAAATCTCGGTACGTCGTCGGTAGCGGCTCCGGATCGGCCGCGTATATCTCGGAGGCCATCGGGAAGTAGTTCCCGAGAAACGAGCCCACGATGACTGGACCGAGCTGTTCCTGTGCAAAGACGATCGCCTGCGCGGCGTTGTTCGCTTGTGAAAGCATTTCGGGCGGAGCGACGAGCCCCAATTCCCGGTCGACGGTGAGTATCGTCGGCGTCGGCTGATCCCACACGCGGGCAACTGAGGCCAGCCCATCGAGGTCGAGGTCGTCGTCCGGATCCGTCCCCGTGACCAGTAGCACAACGAGCACGTCACGCTCGATCGCGTCCCGCAGCTCCGTGGCGATGTCGTCGAGCAGTCGATGGGGAATGGCGAGCATTATCTCTCCTTCTGCACGGCCGAGCAGTTCGGCGACGCGCTTGAGGACGGTGACGCGCGATTTGACGACCTCGAAGCTCTCCGAACGGGGAGCCGCCTGCGAGAACCGCGATTCGAGCGCCGGCTCCATCCGTTCGAGACCATTGGCGAGGGTATCCACAACGCTTTCGGGCGGGTGTGCCCGGATCGTCGTCGGCACGACGTGGTCGTTGACTTCGACGAACCCCCGATCGGTGAGGGTCTCCGCGACGCTGTAGACGTGGCGTTTGGAGACGTCCGCCTCGTCGGCGATGACGCTCGCCTTCGCTTCGCCCTGTTCCAGAATCGCCAGATACGTGTCGATCTCCTTGTCCGACAGACCGAACTGCTGTAACAGCTGCTCGATCGAGGGGTCGTTCATGACGCTCGCTCACAGCGGCTGATACTTACAGTATCCGATGGTGATGCACGTCGTCGCTGCGCCAGGACCCTCATCATCCCTGATCGCTGGTTGGCAGGACGGCGATGTTGTCGACTCTGATACCGTTCCCGTTCCGCACGGACCCGCCGAATAGATCAGTTTGTTCGACGGCTCGATCGGGAGCCACGATCGCTGGGTCGGAGTCGAAGTTCAACACGACGACCAGCCGCTCGTCCGCGGTGCCGCGTTCGTAGGCGACGACGCGGTCGGGATCGCCGGTGTGGATGTCGCATGCGACGGGCTCGACGCCGGGGGCGCGGAACGCCGGATATTCATTGCGGAGCGTGACGAGCCGCCGGTGGAACTTGGTCAGGTCGGCGTCGCCGTCGTACCAGCGCATCGTACCGCGATCTGTGGGTACGCCGCGTTCCTGACCGTAGTAGATCATGGGGACACCTGGGAGCGTGAACGTCGCGGCTGCGGCGGGTCGCAGACTGCCGTCGTCACAGTCGGTCGCGTAGCGGTCCTCGTCGTGGTTCTCGACGTAGCGCATGTGGAGCGCTTCGTCGGGATACCCGTGCCGACGCGAGTCGTCGAGCGCGTCGAACAGACTGCTTGCCGATGCGTCGCCGATGCCGATCTCGCGGAGCGCAGCGTACAGGTCGGTGTCATAGTGGACGTCGAACTCGTTCTCCCGGAAGGCGGCGTCCCGCGGAACGGTCTCGTCGAGCAGAAGGAACGCCTCGTCGCGTGCTTTCAGGCGCTCGCGGACTTCTTTCCAGAAGCCGTGGGGGACGCCCCACGCCACGTCACACCGGAACCCGTCGACCAGCGGGGCCCACTCGTCGACCACGTCGAGCATCCAGTCGCGGACGGCGAGGGAGTCGTAGTTCAGGCTCGGAATCCTCGACCACGTGAAGTAGTGGCCGGGCGCGTCGTCGCCGGCCCAGTCGACGCCCGTCGTGTCCTGTGCGGTCGGAACTCGTTCGTAGTGATCGGCGTACTCGGGGACGCCGGCTCGCTGGAGTTGAAAGGCCGGATGGTCACGGGAGGTGTGATTGATCACGAGATCGAAGAGCACCCTGATGCCGGCGTCGTGGAGGCGATCGACCAGCGACGCGAACTCCTCGCGGGTGCCGAGATCCGTGGCGGTGTCGAACAGATCGGTGATGTGGTAGCCGTGGCGGGTGGGACTCTCACAGACCGGCGTGAGCCAGACAGCATCGACGCCGAGAGATTCGAGGTAGGGAACTCGTCGTTCGATCGCCGCGAACGTGGTGTCGACGGTATCGCCGGCAAATTCCCGAACGAAAATCTCGTAGATAGTCGCGTCGCAAACCCACGCCGGCGGATCGGCGGGACGGTCGAACGAGACGGTCCGCGTCCGTTCGTCGGTCTGCTCGATGTGGATCGTCAGCGTGTCAGCGATGCTGTGGCGTTCGGCGACGGCGACGGCGTGGACGCGCGATAGCTTCGGGAGCACGTCGACGGGGGCTCGCAACGTCTCACCGTCGGCGGTAACTGCGTCGCGCGTGAGGGCGTCCCGGTCGTCGAGATGGAACTCGACACTCGGCACGCTCCCGTCAGGGGCGGCGTCGGCCGTCGCGGTCACGACGATCTCGTCGTCTTCGCGCTGTCCGTCGAGTCGAACTCGGGGTCGGCCGGCACCCTCGACCGTGACCTCGCTCGTCGCGTGCGGCTCGAACTCGTCGTCGAAGGCGAAGATGGCCTCGTGTGTGCCGGGTGGAAGCGCCACGTCGAGGGACCACTCGTCGCCCGCGTTCCCGTCGGCACGAGCGTGCTCACTGGAACGATCACCCTCGCCGGTGCGCTCGGCTCGATGCATCCCCATCGTGAAGTCGTTGAACTGTCCGATCACGGCGGCGTGGTCGACGCCGTCGAGGTCTCCATCCACCTCGTCGGCGGCCACGCTGAAGCGCTCCTCGCGGCGGGGATCGGGGAATGCGCGCACCGTCTGGGTGTGAACATCGTCGGGAGCGTCGAGTTCGACGCGGTAGATGCCAGGAACGTCCGGCGCGAGATGGACGACCGCCCCGTCGCCGATCGTCACGCTGCTCTCGGCCGGTTGGTCGACGATTCGCCACACGAACGCCGCCGACATGTCTGGGTTTCGCGGTGCCAGCTCGACCGACTCCCCGACGTGGAGAAAGCGCGGTGGTCCAGGGTGGTGCATACTCACACGGCTCGCCACCGAGAGGTTTGACCGTTTCGATTGCCGAAGAGATTTGAACTACAATTGCACCAAAGTTATTACGCCGTAGGGAGACGTTCGTCTCAATGCACCTCCGCGACGCGCTGGACGATTACAAACGCCACCGGGGCGATGCTACCCGGTTCCCAGGCGAACGACGGACGACAGCCGGACGTTTCTCCGGGTTCGACGGGCGGCTCGTTCACGTCGACGAGAACGGGTCGATACGGGATTGTAGTTATCCGCTCGTGGGACTGACCGGGATCGTTCGTTCCCGGTTCGGCGTTCGGCCGACCGACGAGGCCGAGCCAACGTGGTTCGACGCCCGACACAGCACCCAGCACTACGAGGACGACACTGGCCTCGTCGTCACCGATCACGAGACCGAGCACGGAGTGATAACTCAGTACGACCTCACACTCGACGAAATTCACGTCACCCACGTCGAGGTGAGTGCGGCCGAGGAGTCACTCGACATGATTGCCGGCGTCGGGTTCGCTCCGGACGGGCGTGACACGCGCATTGGACAGCTCCACCACGGTGATGCGATCGAACTCTACCATACCGCGGAAACCGACTACCTCGCAAGTGCCACAGGGTTCGAGACGATCTGCGGCTCCGGGTTCGACGGGTTTGCAGCCCTTCTCGACCGGACGCCTTCCACGTATCCCCGAGAGGACGAGGCGCACACCTCGGGGGAAGACGTACTGGGTGGCGACGTCTACTGTGTGATTCCGGTCGAGAACGGGACGGCGACGGTAGCGACGCTCCTGACGAGACGTACGGACCGATCACGCGAGACCGCTCTTGACGTGGTTCGAACGGCCGCAGCGGACCACGACGCCGCCACACTCGAACGGACAGCTGGCCGACGAACCGTTCCATCCCTCACTACCGACCATCCCCACGCCGACGCGATCGGGATGGATCTCCGGGTGCTCTCGTCGCTCACCGGGCAGTCGGGGCTCCGGATCGCTGGCCCGGAGTTCGACCCGTACTACGCCCATTCGGGAGGGTACGGCTACTCGTGGTTCCGCGACGACGCCGAAACCTCGTCGTTCCTCCTCGATGCCGACCGGCAACTTGATCTCGGGCTCGACGACTGGCACGCCCGCAGCGCGGCGGCCTACGCCGCGACACAGCGCGACGACGGGACGTGGCCCCACCGTGTCTGGGCGTTCGACGGCACGCTCGCACCGGGCTGGGCCAACGGTCGGCTGGAGACGAACAAGCACGAGGACTATCAAGCCGATCAGACGGCGAGTGTCGTGGCCTATCTGGCGGCGCACGGGGATGAAGACGATCACCGTGACGTACTGTGCCGTGCACTCGACGCGCTCGACGACGATCTCGCCGGCGACGGCCGACCGGTCGCCGGCGAGAACGCGTGGGAAGACATGACCGGACGGTTCACCCACACCGCAGCCACCGCCCTCGAAGCGTATTCGGCAGTCGCCGCTACTGACGGCGCGCTCGACGACCGAGCGGCCGAGCAGGCCGATGCGGTCTATGACGGCTTGGACGATCTCTGGGTCGAAGAGCGCGGGATCTTCGCGCTGCGTGAGTACGGCCCGAACCACGACGCCGCCGGCGAACTCGACGAACGGTGTGATTCGGCAACGTTCGCGCTCGTCAACGCTCACCGCGAGTACGCTCGTGTCGGGCGTGTCGACGACGAGCGTCTCGATCGGCTCGTATCACACATCACGACGCTCGTTTCTGCGCTCCGTCGTGACCCCAACGGTGGTGCGGTTGCCGGGCTCGTTCGGTACGATGGCGACGACTGGCGACGGCGCGAACAGGCCCACGAGAAGATCTGGACCGTCTCGACGGCGTGGGGGGCGTACGCCGCCGGATCGCTCGCCGCGATGCTCACCGAGCGCGACGACGAACGCGCCGAGGAACTGGCCGCAACAGCACGGGACCTGCTCGCACTCGTCCTGCCCGACGGCCCGCTCGCCCGCGACGACGGCTCGCTGCCGGAACAGGTGTTCGACGACGGTACGCCTGACAGCGCGACGCCGCTGGGATGGTCGCACGCGCTGCGGCTGGCGACGATCGCTCTGCTCGACGAGTACGCCATGCTCGAGCCACACGCGGTCGTTGCGAACGACTGACCCGCGTCGTCAGGGCGACGCCGTCGCTGCGACCGTCGGCTCCGCAGCGTCCTTCGCCAGCAGCGAATCGCCGCTCGTCGTGTCGAAGAGGTGTACGTCCTTCGAGTCGAACATCACGCGAATGACGTCACCCATCTCAGGTTCGATGTCGGAGTCGACCCGAGCGATGAACTCCGGCGCGAGGTCCAGATAGAGGTAGTTGTCGCTCCCGACCGGCTCGACGACCTCGACATCGGTCTTGATTCCCTCTTGGACGCCAGCGACGCGAACGTTTTCGGGACGAACCCCAAGCCGCGCGGTCATCACGTCGGCTGCGGCGACGCGCTCGCCACGCTCGCCAGTCAGTTCGTACTCGAAGCGGTCCCCGTTCACGAGCCTGACGCCGTCGTCGGCGGTCTCGACGGTGACGTCGAGGAGGTTCATCGAGGGCGAGCCGACGAACCCGCCGACAAACTCGCTGTTTGGGGTCGCATACACGTCCGTCGGCGTGCCGGTCTGCTGGAGAACGCCGTCGTTCATGATGGCGAGTCGGTCGCCCATCGTCATCGCTTCCTCCTGATCGTGGGTCACGTAGATTGCTGTGGTGCCCAGCTCGTCCTGGAGGCGCTGGATTTCGGTCCGCATGCTCGTTCGGAGCTTCGCGTCGAGATTGGAAAGCGGCTCGTCGAACAGGAACACGTCCGGCTCGCGCACGATCGCACGTCCGAGTGCGACGCGCTGTTTCTGGCCGCCGGAGAGCTCACTGGGTTGGTCGTCGAGCAACTCCTCGATGTCCATCATCGCGGCCGTCTCGTCGACTTTGGCGTTGCGCTCGTCGCTTCCGAGGTCGGTGCTCATCCGGAGACCGAACGCCATGTTCTGCCGGACGGTCTTGTGTGGGTACAGTGCGTAGTTCTGGAACACCATCGCAACATCGCGGCGACGTGCGTGGACGTCAGTGACGTCCTCGCCACCGATGTGAACGCGTCCCGACGTCGGCTGTTCAAGCCCAGCGATCATGCGGAGCGTCGTGGATTTCCCACAGCCAGAGGGGCCAACGACCGTGACAAACTCGCCGTTGGCCACCTCCAGAGAGACGTCATTGACCGCCACTAGCCGTCCGCTGTTGAACTCCTTTCTGAGAGCGTCAAGCGTGACAGTTGCCATCCGCTGAGGGCTATGGGCGAACGAATATAGTTCTTCCCCCGAAATGAGAATTTACGATGTGATTTTTCGTAGCTTCTGAAATAGAGAGTTCCAAGCGGTGGCTCATTCGTTTCGTGTGATCTGATACTGACGTAGTTGGCCAGAGTGTCGGGTGAAATCGAACGCGATCCATTCCACGATCGTGACAAGCACTCGTATGGTTCCGAAGCTATTAAGTTATGAACGACTCTTTCATCCAACGTTCACCATGACAACGAATCGCAGAACGCTGCTAAAACATATTGGCGGAACGAGCGCCCTGATCGCGGTTGCGGGCTGTATCAGCGCCCAGCAACAGGGATCCAGTGACGGATCCGGGAGCGGCGACAGCCAGGGCGGCAGTAACGGATCGTCAGCAGGCGATACCAACGGCTCCGGTGGCGGGACAGCTGGCAACGAAAGCGGGTCGACCGGACCGGCGGGTTCGGCGCGAGCGTGGTACTCGCTTCCGGAACCTGAAATCCCCGCCAGAAAGAGCGCAATCGAGGCGTTCAATTCCCAGTCGGAGCACAGCATCGAGGGGGCTGACATCTCCGATATGCAGAAGAAGACGACGAGTGCGATCCCGGCAGGGCAGGGCGCGAAAACGTTCGAGTGGGCCCACGACTGGGTCGGTGATTACTTCCAGCGCGGTTTCGTTGTCGATCAGAATGACGACCTCGGCGTGACCCTCGATTCGTTCACGAGCGCGGCTGCGGAGGCGATCCAGTTCGAGGGGAACGTCGTCGGTCTCCCGCACGCAGCCGAGACGGTGACGCTGATGTACAACACCGATATGGTCGACAAGGCCCCGAAGACGGTGTCCGACATGGTGTCCATGATGAAGGAACACCACGATCCAAGTAACGGAACGTACGGACTGAGCTACCCGTTCGATCCCTACTACACCAGCGCGTGGCTCCAGGCGTTCGGCGGGTACTACTTCGACCCGGACAAAGAGCAAATGCTCGGAGTCAACACCAAAGAGACTGTCCGCGGGCTCGAGTTCGCACTCGAAAACTTCAAACCGTATATGCCGAACGACCCTAAGTATGAGCCACAGGCCGCCGCCTTCGCCGCGGGGAACGCGGCGTTCGCCATCAACGGGCCGTGGTATCTCGCGACGCTCAACGAGAAAGGGGTGAACTACAAAGTGACGTCGCTCCCGTCGCCCGATGGCGGAACGGTCAAACCCTACACCGGCATCACGATGTGGTACTTCACGAAAGGAATGGAAGAGAGCGGCGCTGACACCGCTGCCGCACGGTCGTTCATTGAGTGGTACGTGACGAACGAGGAGCATCTCCTAAAGCTCGCCAAAGACCAGGGTGTGATTCCGGTGCTATCGAGTCTGGTCGGTAGCGACGAGCTCCCGAGCGAGGTACAGACGTTCTCACAGACCGTTGAGCGGGGAGTGCCGATGCCGACGCATCCAAAGATGAACAAGGTGTGGCCGGGGATGGAGACCGCACTCATCAGCGCGTTCAACGGCGACGCGACCGCAAAGGCCGCGCTCGATCAGGCCGCAAAAACCATCCGTAGCAACTGGGAGTAGCCCGGTCATGAGCACGGTTTCGCGTGTCGCACGCCGTGTCGAGGCGATCCCGTTTCTCGACAAACGAGACGTCTCGTTGCTGTTCGTTCTCCCTGGACTGTTCGTCTTCGCGGCGTTCATGCTGTTTCCGGTGGTGTATCTCGTCGGGATCTCGTTCACGAACGCCGCCCCGGCGAACCTGTTTGCCGGCGACGGGGCCGCCTCGGTGCTGACGTTCGGCGAGGCGACGTTTGTCGGGCTCCGTAACTACGTCAACGTCCTTACCGATCCGACGTTCTGGAACTCCTTCGGGGTGACGTGGCTGTTCGTGGCGACGAGCGTCGTCCTGAAGATTGGACTGAGCCTCGCCATCGCGCTCGTCGTGACCAGCGACCGCGTGCGCGGCAAACGGGTGATGCGATCGTTCATCATTCTCCCGATGGGACTGCCGGCCATCTTCACGGTCACCGTGTGGCGCGGCATCTTTAGTTCGGCTGAGTTCGGGCTGGCGAATCAGGCGTTGTCGGCCCTCGGGATCGGCTCGATCGCGTGGCTCTCCGAGCGGTGGCCGGCCTTCCTCGCGTACAACGTCACGGAAATGTGGCTCGCGTACCCGTTTATGGTCATCATCACCGTCAGCGCGTTACAAGACGTGCCCGAAGAGCTCCATGAGGCGGCGAAAGTCGACGGTGCAGGCTTCTTCTCACGACTCCTGCACGTGACGCTCCCGTCGATCAAGCGACCCGTACTGTTCGCCTCGATCCTGACGGCGGCCGCGTCGTTCCAGCAGTTCCTCATCCCGTTCGTGTTCAACCAGGGCGGTCCCGCCCGGGCGAACGAACTCATCGTGGTCTACGGCTACCGGGAGGCGCTGTCGTTTTCGGAGTACGGATACGGCGCGGCTGTCAGCCTCATTGCGGTGCTGTTCATCGGCGCATTCATGTGGTTGAACGTCAAACGCGGCCGGCTTGCTGAAGGGGTGGCAGAACAGTGAGCCTCTTCGACCGGATCGGTCGGAAACTGAAGACTGACGTGCGAAAGCTCGCACTCCAGCCCATCACTGCCGTTCGGGACGCGGTGTATACGGCCAACGGTATCAGACGCGGCGAGATATCGCCCATCGAGCCGCTGAAAACGCTCGGTGCGACCCTCGGTGCGCTCGCCGTGGTGCTCGCACTCCTGTTTCCGATCTACTGGATCCTGACGGCCGCGCTCTCCAGCACCGGCGGCTCGATCTACTCCTCCGGCGGGTTCCGCTTGCTTCCAGAAAACCCGACGTTGCAGCCGTTCCTCTGGGTGATCGGTGACCTCATCGTTCCGGGGTACACCGTCTCAATGAACGTGCCGCTGACCGATCTCGCCGTCGTCGTCAACACGCCGGAGATCGTCATGCTCGACGTCTCGCAGTACGGCGTGACGACCCCATCGAACTTCAAGGGTTTCCTCTGGAACAGCCTCACGGTCGCGGTGCCGACCGTGGTCATCGCCATGTGTCTGGTTGTGCCGGCGGCGTACGCACTTTCACGCCGGGAGTTCATCTTCCGGCGGAAGGTGTTGTTCGTGTACGTCCTGATGACACAGATCGGCGGCGGCCTCGGCGTCGCGCTGCTCATCGGGCTGTATGCCGTCTACGTCCAGTTCGGCATCAACGACAGCAAACTCGCACTCGCGGTCTACTACGCAGCGACCGCGATCCCGTTCAATACGTGGCTGTTGAAGACGTACATGGACGGGATTCCCGTCTCCTACGAGGAGGCAGCCGTCGTCGACGGTGCGCCACCGTGGCGCGTCGTTACCGAGGTCATCATTCCACTCTCCACTGCGGGACTCGCCACGGTGTTTATCTTCACGTTCCTCACCGGGTGGACGGAGTTCGTGGTCGCGCAGACGTTGCTCACGACCGAGAACTACACCCTTCCGGTCGGGCTGTATTCGCTCATTAGCGAGTATTCGATCCCGTGGGCGCGCTTCTCGGCATTCGCGCTCACCTTTGCGACGCCGATCATGCTGGTGTATCTATTCGCCCAACGATACATTGAGGGTGGTCTCTCATTCAGCGGGATGGAGGGGTGAGGTACATGCAGCCGGGCTGATGTGCCGTCTACCCCACTCTCATACTACCGGCCCCGAGTAGCTGTTTCCCGCCAGATCTCTCCAGCATGCTTGCTGGTTCCGGGAGCACCTTGGCCAAAATATAAATATGAATTACTCTCGAATCGGTTCTATGGCGAGTTCTTCGCATGTCGCGCCGACGGTCGCCGAGGTGTATCGCACGATTCTCGCGGAGATGTCTGAATCAAGTGACGTGTTCGTGGCCGGTCTCGTCGAGGAGACGACCGCAGGCCTCGTGGAGGTGTTGGCCGATCTCGACGAGCCGCCTCTGGTTCGACTCCTCGCACAGGAATCACTCGTGAAATGGCTCCGTCGGGATTTTCATCTCGCCAGCACCGCCGNTCTCGACGAGCCGCCTCTGGTTCGACTCCTCGCACAGGAATCACTCGTGAAATGGCTCCGTCGGGATTTTCATCTCGCCAGCACCGCCGCGGATCTGGTGGCCGATGAAACATTGTCACTCCATGTCACCGGCCACGAATTCGAGAGCGGGCTGGTTGTGGGCGAGGAGTCGGTGACGTCGATCGTGACGACTGACGATCGGGCTGCTGGGCCCGGGACTGACGACGCTGAATTCGTGGCGGCGATGCGCGAGCGGTGCGATGAAGCGTTGGAGACTGCTGGCACGATCGGTTTGCGAACACCACCGCGCTCGCGTGTTTATGAGACGCTCGCCGACACGTTCGGCTCCGAGGTTGAGGACGACTTCCGAGCGATGCTTGATGCAGTCGAGTCCACCCGGAGTGGCGGTTACGGCAACAGTGATGGTGACGCGCTCGATGAGGTGGAACTGACGCTGCTCGCAGCTGCGAACCACGGGATTCAGCTCTATGAGATCTCGAAATGGGGCGAGGATGTAGGCGTGGCGAGCAAAGCGACGTTCTCGCGGGCGAAAACCCAGCTCGAAGACGAGGGAGTGATCGCAACCGAGAAGGTGCCGATCGACGTCGGCCGGCCACGACTGCGCCTGAGGATTGGTGATGACCGCCTCCGCGATGTCGAGGCGGCCGATCTCCCCACCACTGTCCGAGAACTGCTCGCATCGCCGCCAGCGGAGACGGGTGACTGATCGGAGCTGCGTATCCGGAGTTCGACATATTTAACTATGGTAATAACCAGTATTCGGATATGAAGGACTTGACCGGGTTCCAGCGCGATCTGCTCTACACTATCGCAGGCCAGGACGAGCCCCACGGGTTGGCGGTCAAAGACGAGCTCGAAGATTACTACGAGACAGAGATCCATCACGGCCGACTCTATCCGAACCTGGATGAGCTAGTCGAGAAGGGATTGGTCGAAAAGGGACAGATCGACCGGCGGACCAACTTCTATGAGATCACCCGGCGCGGCCGCCGNCTGGATGAGCTAGTCGAGAAGGGATTGGTCGAAAAGGGACAGATCGACCGGCGGACCAACTTCTATGAGATCACCCGGCGCGGCCGCCGCGAGATCGAGGCACGCCGCGAGTGGGAGGATCAGTACGTGGCTGTCGAGGCGTGAGTCTCGTGATGGCTCGTATCAGCGACCAGCAGCGATCAACGCCGAGGCTGGCTCGCGGAGCCGGGCTCCACACACTACTCATCTGTGAGGAGAAAGTCTAATGGCCGAGGTTCCCGACCAATTGGAGTGTCTCTTCAGCGCGTCGATCGATCAACACGGTGACTCCTACAGGGTCGAAATTCCACGGTCCGAACTCGAAGAGGGGACAATCACCAACGGTGAGACCTATCGAGTGGCAGTTCTGACGAGTACGCTCCAGCGCGACGATGTTGAGACTCAGCAGCAGTCGGCTGGCCCGCCGTCGAATTCAAATGGTTCGAATCAACAGGCTCCACCAGTCGAATCGGGCGACATTCGCGACGTGACGATCGAATCACTGGGTGATCAGGGCGACGGGATCGCGAAAATCGATCGGGGGTACGTCGTGATCGTGCCCGGGACGCGTCCGGATGATGAAGTGACCATCGAGATCGAGCAGGCCAAAGAAAACGTGGCGTTCGCGCGAGTTCACGACGAGACGTCGGGTTCCGCTGACTCCGGAACGAACGATTTCGACGATTCGTTCGCCGAGGAGACACTCGGAGAAAGCGAGTAAAACTCTTTGACGTTCAACACTCCACTGAGGAAACCCCATTACTGCGGGGGATACTCTTATCCTACTCCCTTTGATGGATACGCTTGGAGGAGTGAAACCATGACAAGAGAGACGGATGACAAGCGGAACTTCGCACTGCGCGAGAAGAGTGGTGAGGAAACCAGCGTGTTCACCGGGAAAATGCCTCGCCAAGCGGCGCTGAAGGCTGCCCGAAAGCTTGACCCCAGTGACAGCGAGGACGCAGCACCCAGAGAGGAGTTCCGGCTCCGCGAGCGGGGGACGCACAAACTCCACATCTACGAGGGGTGGGCGTGGCGTGAGGACGCTCCCGACGATAGTCCAGAGTGGATGCCCGAGACGGTCACGGAAGCGAACGTCTCGAAACAGGAAATCGAACATCTCGAAGAGTTGTAGCAGTACCGTTGTTGACACAGATTCATAATCGTCGAGTCAAAACGCCTGCATGGACCGAGAGCGGCGACTCCCGCCGTTCGCCGAAGATGCTCTCACTGTCCTGGCTGAGGCGGTCGGCGACGTAGACGACGATAGCCTCCCGACAGACGAGGCGAAAGCAGTGCTTGCCGAAGACGACCGCTTCAGCGAGTCCGACGCCGCCCACGCACTCGACATGCTCGACAATCGAGGCCGTATCTACTCTGTCAACGACCGTGTTCGGATCACGCCGACCGACGAGTGATCCTCGAAGCGAGAGCACCACGCCGGACAGCCGATGTCTGATCATCGGTCACCCGAGTACGCCGCCCGGCTGAGAGAGACGATAAGAAGACTTCCGGATATGCGTCGTCGCCTCGTACCGGTCTACACTATACCCGAGCACGCGTACGTTTTTGTACGATCGCACGTCCATCGGAAACCGATGCATCCCCAAGATCAGCTGCTCGTCGCCGAGGCACTCGTTCAGTTCGCTGGTGTCCCACGTGATCTCTCGTCTCGGGAGCGCCGGGCGTGGCAGCTCGCCGAGGCGATCATCGCTGATATAGGAGTCGAGATGGACGAATTCGTTCGCCAGATCGACAGTGAGTGGGGAGGGCCGGGATCGGCTTAGAGCGACTCGCAGGCTTGGCCGTCGCCATCACTATCGAGACCGGCAGGGTCCTCGTCGGGATTGTTGTTTTCGAACCACTGCTGGGCTACCTCTCCACTTTCGAAGTCGCTACAGTCGTAGGGATCGCTTGCCCCGCCGCTCGGCGTCGGGGTTTCGAGACCTCCATCGTCACTGTCGCCGGAGTCGGGCGTTGAGGTCGGCGTCGGTGTCGGAGTGGCAGTGCTTGGGGCGTCGAAGTCCCAGAGGCCGACGTTGTTCGAACGGGCTTGCGATTCGATGCTGTCGAAGTTCTCACGCAGGCTGAACGAAGAGTCGTACACCCGGGCGTAGCCTTGTTCGAGTAACTGGCGGTTGAAGTTCCGATCGTCCGTGTAGATGTACGCAAGCAAGCGGCCAAACGATCCGCGGCGATCGCCCTCGGGATCGGTCACTATGCGGACCTGCTGGCCGTCGAGCTCGTCGGTGGCGAACTCGCTGGCTTGCTGGCCCCAGTTGTAGAGGTGGTCGCGCGCGGCCTGGGTATCGGGAATACCCTCGTATTCCTCGGCCGAGATGTCGTCGAGGGTAGTCTCGGGCGTGTCGACACCGATGAGTCGAACAGTGTCAGTCTCACCGTCGGCGAACTCGACCTCCATCGTATCGCCGTCGATGACCCGCGTGACCGTTGCCTGTCGTGCCTCACCGCCGGACACTTCCGGGGGGACCGCTGGTGACGGCTCGGGCGTTGCGGTCGGTGTCGGCGTCGGAGTAGGTGTCGGTGTTGGCGTCGCAGTCGAAGTGGGAGTCGGTGTGGGGGTGGGCGTTGGTGTCGGGGTTGCTGTAGGCGTCGCCGTCGGGGTTGCTGTCGAAGTAGCGGTAGGCGTCGCCGTCGGGGTCGATGTTGGTGTTTGTGTCGTGGTCGTGGTCGGTGTGGGAGTCGCGGTCGGCGTCGCTGTGGACGTCTCCGTCGGTTCCGGAGTCATGGTCGGTGTCGAGATCGCGGTGGTAATCTCACCGACCGTCGTCGCGTTACTGGGAGTGGTTGTATTGTTCGTCCCGTTGCCCGCGGGTGAACTACACCCCGCGACGACGAGCAGGCAGACAAGTCCGAGAACCGCGACCATCGTTCGTTGACGCATAGTAATCGGACACGCAAACCGCCGGAAAAAGTGTTTGGACGGTCGATCCGCGGAGCCTCTTCAGACGATCTTCCGGGCCTGTCGTATTGAGGTTCACTCGAAATCCGGTGTGACGCCCGCGAAGGTTTTCATACCGGCTGTACAAGCGTGGCGGTATGCCCGCACCCTTCGGAGCGACATGAGGGACGCTTTCCGAGTGCTGCGAGGAACTTCCCAAGGACGCGACATTGATCACGCCGCTGGCATCGAGGCGTTTTCGGATCACCGACGTCCAGGAGCCACGGATCATCATCGAGGACACCGATACGGGTGACGCACAACCGTTGGATCGCGAGCAGTTCGAAGCGCTCGCCGAGCACACCCACGAGACACTCGACGGCTACGAACTCGACCGGCTGCCGCCGAAAGCCGAACCCTACGCGGCGGTGCTTGCACTCCACCCACGATACGTCCTCGACGAGCGCGAGGGGACGCTAACCGAACTCGATGAGGTCGACGAGAGCGCAGTGCTGGACGACGCGCCACATCTCTCGATGAGCGGGGGTGGGGATGACGAGCATGAGAGCGGGCGTGAGGAGCCGGAAATCGACGTTTATGCGGATACGTTGTTGCTGATCGACGCGCTCGAACGCGAGGAGATGAGTGCTCTCGGCAAGGTAGAGACGCCGGCGCTGGTGAATCTCTACACGCTGCTGTCGGATGTCCAGCGCAATGCAAACGACCTCCGGCAGGACGTGACCGACGTGCTGCTCAATCGCGTCCAACACGACCGGTCGGCTCACGGCCAGTACGGTTCGGTCCAGCGCACCACGCGCCAGAATCGCTCGCTGAAAGACGACGAAACCGTGCTCGACGCGTTCGAGGGCACGGGGATCGATCATGAGCAAGTGATGGGCATCGACCGCGAGAAGGTCGACAAAGCACTGGAGGTGGTCTCTGTGCCGGAGTCGGCGGTGTACGACGTCTCTGAGAGCGAATACGTCCGGGAGGCCGATGTCGACGACGAGCGCAAGGAGACGCGCTTGCAGGGGCTGAAAGACCGGCTGGCAGTGAGCGACGATCCGGAGGCGGAGGTGCTGCGCCAAGAAATCGACCGGCTGGAACAGGAGATTGAGGAGTTGACGGAGTTTTCGCCTGGGAGTGCGTTCGCGGACAGCGCAGAGTGAAACAACCTGATTCTCATCCTGTTAGGGCTCCGGTCTCCCCAGGGTCGTGAGAGCCACTGCAGTGGCCGAAACGACCGCCGGAGGCTGTCAGGTATCCCGGCAGTCGAACTGGAAGGTGTTAGTCCGTTTCCGCGGAGCCTTTTGCACGGTAGTATGTGGTCGGTTCAGGGACGTACCCTCCAGAATCCTTGGCTTCGATTCTCCCACGGTCAACGAGGATATCCAAGTACACGTACAGCTCCGTTCGAAGAAAGAGATCGGGTTCGGCATCCACCTCCTCGACTACACGAAGCTCGTTCGCCAACTCCTCGAGAGTGTACGCCTGTGGGAATCCCTCTTGGAGTTGGGTTTCGAGTGCTTCGAGCAGCGGCTCATGTTCGTATTCCAATGACTCCCATTCATATTCCTTGATCGGCATATCTTCATCCTACATATAGTCCGTTGATAAAGATACAGATGCTGGGTCGCTGCTCAACGATTCTCAAGAGACATGAGTGAGTAGCATCCGTTCAACTTGTCCTGTCGTTAGCCTCTGGCCGATTCAGCTGAGTTGGTTCGCTTGTAACTGAGCGATTTCGGTCAGTTCCTCGATCCGGGCATCCCGAGAGGGTAGCTCTTGCGTTGACTCGACAGCAGGCATATGTGTGAGTCGAAACACGTTATTCACAGTGACGACTTCGATATCCGTATTCACGCCAGTCCACCAGAGGAAGGCGTTGTCTCCGAACGAGCGATCTGCTGTCTCAACGCTTTCGTTGCCCCGCTTTTGATCTGGAAGGTTTCCCAACGAACAGGAGCCGAGTGCATCGAGCGTCTCACCCTCACAGGGCCACAGACGAAGCCTCAGAGTTCGTGAATACGAGTCACTAGCACCGTATTCTGCAACAATGGTGCCGTTGTCAGCGACTGTCGGCGTCCCAGAGTCAGTAAATGTCCACGTTTCACCGATGGTTTGAGCCTGGAGGGCTCGAGTTGCCATTCCGGTTACGTTCGCCGATGCGTTGCCACCAGTGCTGTTGGATCCGTTACCACCTGTGATGTTGGCAAGACATCCCGTGACTCCACCCGCGATCAACGGGACGCTTCCAAGCATTCGAAGATAGGTTCGTCTTTGCATCACTCTCTTCGGTCGGTATAGACTCTCGTGATCATGCTCAGAACTCTGGTCACTGTACCCTAATTAGCCCAAGAGTGATACGATTTCTGGGTTGAATGTCGCTGAGATCTACACACGACGCTCTCCGATGTGGTGGGGCTCTGAGAGGGGGGAACGAGGATGCACGAGCCTCGGCGCGCTTCTCCACAAAGTATATATCGTTTATGGCCGCATGTTGAGATATTGGAGTAGGTCATGGGAGTACTCGCCAATCAAAGGCAGGCGCACGAAGCCGATCCCGTGTACATCTGCCGTGGCTGCGGTGAAGTGTTCGGTCTTGAGCATTACATCTGTCCGGAGTGTGGTGGATATAGCGTTGAACGAGCGCGCTCCGATCGCTCGGTCGATCTCGATACTCATTCTGGAACGTTGGTTGGACGAGTAGTAGTGGGACTCAAGCGGCGGTTCACCATCGACCGATCGTTTACTGAGAGCAACACCGCGAGAGTTCGGCGATGAGTCGGTCCGTTCGAGACACGGAATGACTCTCTGATTGGGTGAATCTCGCTCGTGAGTCGATAGCTACATCAGAGTGTTGGGAGAGCGATCGGGCATGCCTGAATGTGAGAACTGTGGTGGGTTCGTGACCGACCAATACGTGCGGGTGTTTGCCCCGCCCGAGATGACCACCGTGCGCGTGTGCCCGAACTGTCCGGATATGATCCGTGAGAAAGACGGTGTTCGGGAGGCGAAGTCTCAACGGCGTAACTGACAAGCGCGAGCAGGAGACGGTTGTGTGACCGGAGGAATGGGTGAGAGGTATCGATGCCTCTTCGAGGATGGCGAGAATGCGGATGTCGGTGTCGTCGTGACGCTCGCGTTCTGTCCGCGCGCCGTTTTCGTAGAGGAAAGCTTCGACGCGCTGGGCAGATCAGTCGGTTGTTGACCGTCGATGTAGACGATGAGCGTCGACTGTTCCGGATCGCTGTTGTTGATGACGATCGAGAGCTCGTTGAAGTCCTCAGAGTGGCGATAACCGCTGAATTGCTCGGAAACGAGGTCGGCGAGATCGGCAAGTGGGCGATCAGGCGATGAGCGAGTCACAAGCCACCCTGAGATTGGCGAGGGTGTAGTCTTACGGCTGTCGGCTGGGATAGCGACGGCACTAGCTTTAGCGCCTGCTCTTTCACGTAATCCTGTGGAGCATCCCAACAGCGGGGAATTCTCTTGAACCTGCCAGACAGCAAGGTATATCGGCCGCCGACAAACAGGCAAGTACGATGGACATCGTGTGTTCAGTCGACAAAGCTGTCGAACAAGTTGATACGGGTGACACCGTCGGAGTTGGTGGCTTCGTTGCCGTTGGTCTACCAGAGTATCTCCTTGAGGCGCTGGGGACCCGCTACAGTAAAGTCGGATCCCCGGGTGATCTCACGCTGTATCATCCCGCCGCCGAAGGCGACCGGCAGGGACGAGGAGTCTCGCATCTCGCCCGTGACGGGATGCTCGAACGCGTCATCGGAAGCCACTGGGGATTCGTTCCGCAGCTGATGGAACGCATCGCCGCGGGCGACGTTGAGGCATACAATCTCCCATTCGGGGCGATGGACCACCTGCTCCGTGACACAGCCGCCGGCAAACCTGGGACGATCACGAACGTTGGATTGCGGACGTTTGTTGACCCGCGCCAGGACGGTGGCAAGGTGAATGCCGCCACCACGGAGGACCTCGTTGAGGTTATGGAACTCGGCGGCGAGGAGTACCTGTTTTACCATTCGATCCCGCTCGACGTGGCTCTCGTGCGTGGGACAACGGCCGACGAGAACGGAAACATATCGATGGAGCGAGAGGCACTCAAGGCGAATATGCTCGCGACTGCACAGGCTGCACACAACTCCGGGGGAACGGTCATTGCACAGGTTGAGCGTGTAACCGAAGCGGGGACGCTCTCCCCGCGTGAGGTGGATCTCCCGGGTGTTCTCGTGGATACAGTCGTTGACGCTCCGCCGTCCCACCACCGCCAGACGTATGGCGAAGACTACAGTGGTGCACTGAGTGGTGAAATTCGAGTCCCCGAGAGGGACAACGCTGAGAATCGGCCAGCACTCACTGAACGGAAGGTCATCGCACGCCGTGCGGCAATGGAACTGGTTCCGGATGCTGTTGTCAACCTCGGGGTCGGGGTCCCGGAACTGGTCCCGATGGTCGCGACCGAGGGTGGCGTCGGCGATGAGATCACACAAACCGTCGAAGCAGGCCCTATCGGCGGGTCACCGTCGGGTGGTGTCAACTTCGGGACGGCTGTCGACCACGACGCACTCGTCACTTCGCCTGAACAGTTCGACTTCTACGATGGGGGTGGGTTGGATATTGGGTTCCTCGGGATGGCACAGATCGATGCCGCTGGCAACGTCAATGTCAGCCGCTTCGGTGCTGACATCCCCGGCTGTGGAGGGTTCATCAATATCACACAGAACGCTGAACAGGTGGTTTTCTGTGGTACGCTCACGGTGGGTGGCCTCGACGTTGCTGTTGACGATGGCGAGATAGACATCCGAAGTGAGGGAACGCACCGCAAATTCGTCAAGCAGGTCGAGCAGACGACATTCAGTGGCGAGTACGCTGTTGAAATCGATCAGCCGATTACGTACGTCACCGAGCGGGCAGTCTTCGAACTCACCGACTCGGGGCTTGTGTTGGTTGAAATCGCCCCGGGAATCGACATCGAGACGGAGGTACTCGGAGAGATGGGATTTGATCCGGTCGTCGCCGATGACGTCTCAGAGATGCCTCAGGCGCTGTTCGAGGGATCGCCGTTTGCCCTTCGCAGCTACGTCGAGTAAGGCGTTGCTCCGGGTTGAGACGGGCATACAGGGGCGAAGCGAACGAGCGTCCGAGTTCGGATGAAAGTTCGAATCGTAGATGGCGGCTAAATGCACTACCTTCTGGTGCCCCTGATAGCCATATGAAGATCAGGGGTTTTGGACAGGGGTTCAGGAAGGAGTACCTTCTGGACACCTTCTGTCTATTAGATTCGCTTTTCTGTAGTACAGCGGAACCGCGAGATGACGAGCGATCCATCTCCTTGAATAGCCCGCATTCGTGAGGTAGCGGCTGTTTCTCACTCTAGCGCGTCCATTGTTAACATGCCATTCCGCCAGTCTACACAAGAGCGATTAGATTGAAGGTGAGATGCCCTGTTGAACGCAAGACGGCGTCGGGGTGGGGTTGGCGACCCACTACTTCACAGTCTGAGACACGCGATTCTCCACTCGGAAGATGCAGTAGCTGTCAATGGTGACCACCAGCGGACGATCAGAATTATGGCATCTTCGAACCTCTCTCGGGTGACGACGGTGACGCCTCTGACCAATACGCTGGAGAAAGAGAGCAGGCGGCGAGCCCTAACTCGCCGCCTGCGACAGGTTATGCACGATGCACTTCCGGGTGAGCTCGCGGAACTGGCCGTGCCAGCTCCGCGAGCGTAGCTTCTCACCGTCGTCTTCCTTCAGTAGCGAGAAGCCGGTCTCGCTCATCCACCGCTGGTGGTAGTCGTCGGCGTCCATCCGCGCGTTGTGTGCCTTCTTCAGCGGCGTGTGCTCCTTGTGCTTGATGAGCGGGCGCGTCGACTCACCGCGACATTCTTCGCGGAGATCGCTCCACGAGTAGTTCACGTCTGCGGCCAAAATCCGCAGGTCTTCCGCGTTCTGGCGGAAGACCTGCATTCCGATGTGGCCGTCCCAGCTCTTTCGCGTCGTGCAGTGGACGTCCCTGATCGCCAGCGAATTCATATCGATCAAGGTCGTCGTCTTCAGCGACTGGAACGAGTAATCCGCACGATTGCGGTAGTGGTGGCTGGTCTGATCGCGCTGGAAGCCACTGGCGTCGATAGCTGCCTCACCACTCCAGCCGGCCTGCTCCGCACTTCGGCGGAGCAGGCGGCGTAATTCGCGCATCTGGAACTGCTGTTCCCAGCGACAGAACGAGCTGTAGTGCGGTGCTCGTTCGAGGCCGAGTTCGTCGAGGATAACGGTCGAATCGTTGAACCACGCCTCGGTCTCGCGGAGGCTTTTGTCGAGTTCGACGCGCATGAGGATCAGCGCGATCTGGACCCATTCGGCGTATCCGCTGTCGCCGTTCGGCGCAGCGGGTACGTCCGGATCGTCAACGTGCTGCTTGGCAAGCGTCTTACACTGTCGCGCGAGCGGCCGTTTCGACGGCTGTGTTGAATCGCCATAGGGCAGTGGATTTCACTGCTTGACGGAGCGTTTGATGTTGTAGACGACACACATCAGGGTGATCTCTCGGAACTCACGGTACCAGTCACGCGCTCGCACGGCGTAGCCGAGCGAGCGNTACGGTGCGCGGATGCAGTGCTTGATGAGCGGACGAATCCCGAGCTCACGCAACCGTTCACGGAGAACGGTCTTGTCGTAGCCCTTGTCCACAGCGAGGGTCCGCAGATCGCCCGCGTTTCGGCGGGCGATCTGCTCGCACAGGTCGGCGTCGCTCCCTACGAGCGTGGTCGAACAGTGGACGTCGAGGATCGCTTGGGATTCTGTATCGACGAGTTTCGTGACCTTAAGCGTCTGTACGTGGTAGTTGGTGCGGTGGCAGTAGTGGCGGCTGGCGCGGTCCCGTTCGTAGAACGTGGCGTCGAGGGCGGCGTGTTC